>SKYF01000134.1 GCA_007128005.1 Bdellovibrionales bacterium | reverse complement strand
CTTATCGAAATGACCGGGCAACACGACAATCGCCACTTACAAAGCACGGGCTATCACCTTGATCTCCTAGATCATTACTGCGGAGCCTGGTCCATTCGCCAGGATTATTTGACTAAATACACTCAACTGAAGGATATCGAATCCGAGATTGTTCAGATTGAGGATGCACAAAGACATAGAGAGCAGAGGTTGGACTTTCTCAATTACCAGGTTGAAGAAATCCACCAGCTGCAATTGGAAGCTGGGGAGGAGGATGAAATCCTTCAGCGCCTTCAACGTATTAAAAACTCCACACGAATTCTAGACTTCTGCTCCCAGACAGAAGCGGCTCTCTATGGCGATGATGACTCTGTGTTGGTACGTTTACATCAACTCCTTCAGAAAGCTCAGGAGCTGAAGACTTATGACCCGGGACTTGTTGAGCAGCTTGGACCCCTGGGTCAGGCTAAAACCCTGGTTGAAGAAGTCGTTTACGAGCTCAGGGACTACGCAAAACAAGTAGACTCTGATCCGAGTGAACTCCATCTGCTTGAAGAAAAAGTCAGCCTGTTTCGCAAACTGCAAAAAAAATATGGACCCACAGTTGAGGATATTCTGGCTTCTCTTAAAGAAATGGAAGAAGAGGCTTACCAACTCGAAAGCTCTGATGAGAATTTAAAATCTTTAAAAAGTCAGGCCAAAGCCTTGAGGGTAGACCTTCAATCTGCTGCTGAGGACTTGCATCGAAGACGCACAAACGGGGCCAAGCTGCTTTCAAAAGGTGTCAATGAGGAGCTGCTGGACTTAAATATGAAAGGAGTGACCTTTCACATTCAAGTCGAGGCCAAGGTCGAGCTCTCGCAGACCGGAATGTCCGATGTAGAATTTATGATTCAGGCCTCTAAAAAGGACAGCCTGCGCCCCTTAGCTAAGTTCGCCAGTGGTGGGGAGCTCAGTCGAATTCTGCTCTCACTAAAGAGAATTGTGGGTAGATCCGGACAACCAAGGACTTACCTGTTTGACGAAGTCGATGCAGGCGTGAGCGGAGAAACCGCTGAGAAGGTGGGGCGCAAGCTCAAATCCATTGCACAGGGACAGCAGGTGATCTGTGTGACCCACCTGCCTCAGGTGGCCAGCTGTGCGGACGCACATTTCCTGATCGAAAAGTCCCCCTCAAAAGGCAGCGGAGTCCATATGTCCGTTATCGAACTAAAGAAAACTGAACGGATCAAGGAGATTGCCCGGCTGATCTCCGGTGAGAAAATCACCAAGACCAGCCTCGACCATGCTCGTCAACTCATTGACCAAAAATCTATGTAGATCTTGCTATTAAAATCACTATAAATCTTGAGAAGGCTTTAGGTAGCTCTCAAGACTTGCCACCAGATCACAATAGACCGGGTCGGTCTCACTGAGAACACCACCTTGCTGTTGGTGGGCCCAGAGATAGGCCTCGGCAGCATGGGCCTGGTAAGGGGAAATCTTCAGGCCCATGTCTAGGAGATCTAAAAAAGCTGACCACTTCCACCAGCGGCTCAGGGGTCGCTCCTGGTTGTTTGGGTGGCATAGAGCCAATGCGGCCTCAAGAGAAAGGTAGGGTCCATCACTTCCCCCTTCATCTCCATCATCCTGGTACTCATAGTCCATCAGACCACAGAGTCGATCGGCTCGACTCTGGGTCCACTGCCCCAATCGCACAAGGGCCACTGCCGCCAGATCTCGGTTGAGCAGCAGAGGGGATTCTTTCTCAATAGTCTTCAGGGCCTGAATGGGATCCAATTTCATTAAGAGGGTGAAGTTTTTCTGATAAGAGAGAGAATCTAAAATCTCATCTGGCAGAGGGAAATAGCTCTCCATCTGTCGATCCAGTATGGGAATAAACACCTGTTTGCCAATGAGAAGAGAGGAGCAAAAGTGAAGCTCTAAAAAAAGAGATTGTACGGCTTGAAGCATTTGCACAGGCATGGATCTTATTGTTTCACACAGCTTCTCAATAGTTCAAAGAAAAACGCAAGCCCTTGTCTGTGCACTCCCTCAGGCCCACTCGACAAAATACTGCCGCTCAGGGGTGACAATAAAAGCTGTAGGCTCCTTGAGCCAAGTTCCCAAGTTGATAACCCGCGTGGTCTGGCCCTCATATTCAATAGTAAAATCCTCTCTGAAGTGCACATGTCCGGCAATCAAGAGATCAAATCTGTCTTTTTTTAAACATCTCACTGCGTGCAATCTTATCTTCTGACGAATATCTTCTTCAGTTTTGGTTTTAACCTCTGTTGTATAGTGACGACTCTTTTGTGAGGACTTCTCGCCAATGGCAACCACAATAAACTCAGGCAGATGGTGGGCCAACCACCGCAGAGCCGGGGTGCGCAACAGCCACCGCAAAAACCGATAACCCCTATCTTCAGGATCCATTTGATCCCCGTGCTCCACTCTAACCTTTAAACTATCAAACCGGAAGGTGGCGGGCCCGCCATAAACAGCAACTCCCATTTCATCTTGCCAAAAGCGCTCTAAATACAGATCATGATTGCCCTCAAAGTAGTGTATCTTAACTCCTTTTTGCTGAAGCTCCCTCAAAACACTAATTATCCTTGAGTACTTCCGAACAAAATAGCTGTGTTCATCAATCCAAAGGTCAAAGATATCCCCTAGGAGAAATAGATCCGAGAACTCCTCGTGCAAAAGAGAACTTAAGAAGGCCTCAAAGAGCTGGGCCCGAGAGCTCTCAGGCTCCTGAATATGGATGTCAGATAAAAAATAAGCCTTCACTTAAGAAGCCTGTACACCTGCCCGCCCCTGAGTTCAAGACTCTCTGGAACTATCGACCTCTCCTGGCCTCTTTCTGCGCAGATAGGAGGGCACATCTAAGTTCTCTGACTCAAAGGGCGAACGAGGGCCTGCATCGGGTCCCGGCCTACTTCCTCCACGCATAGGGTCGTAACTGTCCACATCCATGGTCAGTTGCTCTGGCTGTGCTTGCTGGGGTCGAGACTGAGCTTCGCGATAGGCCCGGGCCTTGGCCAAGAGAATATCTCGGGGCAAAAGAGGCTTGCCAGAGGCATCCACCGGGGGAAGCCCTGAAGCCATTGGTGGCCTTTCGGGTTGCATGGGCGTCAGAGACTGTAGCTGCTCCTCTTGAGGCTGAGGCTGAGCCATAACCTGAGCCTGGCTCTGGGGGTGATTCTGCGCTTGCACATCAACCCCGCTCTGAGCCTCTGTCTGCTGAGATGCCACTTGGGCCTGCATATTGAGCTGGGCTTCCGCCATGGCTTGGAGGCGATGAATCTGATCATTGACCATTTGGTGGTTGTCAGTTCCAAAGCCTGTAGCAATCACTGTCACACTGATCTGATCACCCATACTCTCATCAATCACAGCCCCAAAGATAATCTCAGCATCCTCGTGGGCGGCTTCGGTGATCAAGGTTGAAGCCTCGTTGACCTCCCAAAGAGTCAGATCGCTGCCGCCGGTGACATTGATAATGATTCCAGTGGCCCCATCAATAGTGATGTTTTCAAGCAGCGGAGAGGAGATAGCCGCAGTTGCCGCCTCGATCGCTCGATTTTCTCCACTGGCTACTCCTGATCCCATGATAGCCATTCCTTTGGCCACCATCACCGTACGGATATCGGCAAAGTCCAAGTTGATCAGTCCGCGGATATTGATGAGATCCGAAATTCCCTTCACTGCATGCAGCAAAACCTGGTCAGCTTTTTTAAAGGTCTCTAATAAGGGAGTTTTCTCACTTGATACTGACAGTAGCTTTTGGTTGGGGATCACAATCAAAGTATCAACATTGTCCTTTAACTCCTGAAGCCCCAAGTCTGCATGGCGTCGACGCTTCTTGCCCTCGAACATAAAGGGTCTGGTCACCACACCGATAGTGAGGGCTCCCAGTTCTCTGGCCACCTTGGCCACCACAGGGGCTCCCCCAGTCCCTGTTCCGCCTCCCATCCCAGCAGTGACAAAGACCATGTCTGCACCCTCAAGTGCTGCCACAATGTCATTGTAGGACTCGATGGCTGCGCGCTTACCTATTTCGGGGTTCGCTCCCGCCCCTAAGCCTTTAGTGAGCTCTCTGCCCAGTTGAATTTTCGTTTCCGCCTTATTACTCAAAAGGGCCTGTCGGTCCGTATTCGCAACAATAAACTCAACTCCATTGAGGCCCCCCTCAATCATTGTCTGAACGGCGTTGCTCCCACCTCCGCCGATTCCCATAACTTTTATACTTGCTCCGAAGTTGGGGTTTTCTTCCAACTCAAACATAATCCCTCCCGTGGAATTCTATTTTCTAACCCAAAAGCTCCTTCAAACGACGCGACCAAGAGGAAAAATATCCCCCCTCTTCCGGTATTGAAGTTTTCGCCTTCGGCACAATTACTTTCGAACGGCTCATTGCGTAGAGCAATAGCCCCACTCCTGTTGAGTGGCTAGCGCTACGGACCACATCTGTCAAACCTCCGACCTTGTCTGGAAGGCCTCGCCGAACAGGTAAATCAAAAATAAAGTCTCCTAACTCAACCAGGCCTTGAAGCTGACTGGCCCCTCCTGTCAACACAACGCCTGAGCCGAGGGTGGTGATAAGGTGTTTTGCCTCAAGTTCTTGGCGAACAAGACCTAAAGTTTCCTCCGCCCTGGCCTCCAAAACTTGACACAGATCCCTGCGCGCCAAATTACGAGCTTTCCTTCCTCCCACACTTTCCACTTCGATGGCCTCAGATTCGTTCACCATATCCCGAATGGCACAGCCATATTTGCGCTTTAGATTCTCCGCATTGACCTGGGTCGTTCTAAGCCCCATCGCCACATCATGGGTGAAGTTTTGCCCTCCGACAGGAACAACTGCTGTGTGGACAACAGCTCCCTGAGAGTAGGTCACCATATCACAGGTGCCACCCCCCATATCTACCAGACAGACTCCCAAATTCTTTTCATCAGGGCTGAGCACCGCCATAGCCGAGGCCAATGATTGGAGAACGAGTCCATCGACCTTAAGCCCCGACTTCTCTGTACACTTGATAGCGTTTTGTACAGCTGAGTTGCTCGCTGTAATAATATGTACGGAGCACTCCAAGCGCACTCCAGACATACCAATGGGGTCATTGATCCCCTCTTGATCGTCTATTTTAAAGGACTTAGGCAAAACATGTAGTACCTGACGATCATTGGGGATCGCAATGGCTTTTGCAGCTTCAATCACTCGGGCCATATCCTCAGAGGTCACTTCCTTATTACGGATAGCAACCATCCCGGAACTGTCGAAAGACTGCACATGAGAACCACCAATGGCCAGCCAAACAGACTCGACTGTGGAACCCGCCATGAGTTCGGCCTCTTCTCTGGCTTTTGTAATGGCTTCGATGGTGGCTTCGATATTGACGACAACACCCTGGCGCATACCTTGATTGTTCGTCTGACCCACCCCAATGACCTCAAGCCCTTCAGGCCCGACCACACCTATGGTACAGGTCACCTTTGTTGTGCCGACATCGAGTCCGGCAAAAATTTGATTCTTTTTTGTTGCCTTCGACATCCGAGTCCTCAAAGTTGCAAATTCAAAAGTCATTATGGACGCTTGGCCTAAAGTCCTTACTTCAGCCTAAAGTTGGTGCCGCAGCTTGACAACAACTTTCTTGGAGAATCTCGCATCAATGACGCGACCACCTATCTCCTCTTCATTCAAGTATTTCATCACTTGCTCAATCTGACTGGCCTTAAGTCCAAGATCTCCCTGCCCCACAAGAACGCTGAGCCCGTTGAGCAAAATCAACTCAAAACCCTCCTCTTTTTGAAAGTGAATTTCAGAAAGCTGCAACTGACTAAATAAACCTCTATCAGGTAGATCTTCCAATAAAGCCACCGCCTTTCGTCGAGCTTTCAATCCTTCTTCCTTGGCCAACTCCCCTCCTCTTAAGATCGGCACATCGGGGATGTCCACCAAAGAGGCCCGGGGCAAAAGAGTCCCATCTCGAGCTATGGGAAACAGCTCTCCACGAGCAGACAGATAAACCAGAACTGGCTGATGAGGGGTTATGACAATCTCCAGTTTACCTGGAAAGACCCTGCGAACCCTCGCCGACTGAACCCTTCCGTCCTGATAAACCTCACGTAAAACATCTCTTAAAGAGAGCCGCAAGAGGGACTCACTCATAAAGGGTGCGAGTCTAGGACTGAGATCTGCCTCAATGCCTTTAAAAAGAGCAGTCTCCTGGGATCCTCCACTCAAGACGACCTGTATAGCTTTTAAGCGGGTGAGATCCTTATCCACAAAGATAGAGGCCAGCCCTCCAACCAAGAGAAGAGTTAGAAAAAACACCCCTAAACTCAATAGGGACCTTTTCAATGAACACTTTCGAGATTTGCCAAAATTCTGTCTCAAGCCCCCCACTCCCTATAATCCAAGCTTGCCTCTTCCACCAATATCCTTACGACATCTGAGAATCTTATCCCTTCGTGAGCTGCCGCCTTGGGCAATAGAGAAGTTGGCGTACAGCCCGGAAGAGTGTTGATTTCGATAACATAAGGCACCTTATCGGGACCCAAGCGAAAATCAACTCGACTGTAGACTCGAGCCTGACAGGCCTGATGAGTTTTTAGCGCAAGCTCTTGAACCTGTTCTAGAAGGGATGCATCAAGACGTGCTGGTAAGTAATACTGTGAGGCTCCCGCAGTGTATTTTCTCCTAAAGTCGTAAAAGCCCTGCTCTGGCACAATTTCAATGGGGGTCAAGGCACGATCTTTCAAAATGGGAACAGTTAATTCCATTCCTGGAATAAAGTTCTCAACTAGAATTTCCCTGTCATACTTGCCAGCTAAAAAAACCGCCTCTTGCAAAGTATCTTTACTTTGACAGATACTGATCCCCATACTCGACCCATCTCTTGAGGGCTTTACAACCAATGGGTACTGAAACTTTGTCAACTGACTCAAATCTAGATTTTTCTCGTCAAAGCGCAGAAGCTCAAAGTCTGGGGTGGGAATGTGATTAAAAATTAAAACTTGTTTTGTGAAATATTTGTTCATACATAAAGCTGAGGCCAACACCCCGCTGCCCGAGTAGGGAATCCTAAGATACTCACATATCCCCTGAACAGTTCCATCCTCTGCGAATTTGCCATGAAGAGCCAGGAGAGCCACATCCGGCTTTAATTTCACTAACTGGTCTGGCAAATCTGGCCCCGCATCGATAACCTGGTAGGTGTATCCCAACTCATCTAAGGCACCTGCAAAAGCCTGGCCGGTACTCAAAGAGATCTGCCGCTCAGAACTCATACCACCTTGAATTAAAGCAACTCGCTGCCGAGCTTTGACTTTTGACATACCAGAGATCTCCTTTCCAAGGTCCCCAATTAAGACTAACACAAACCTCAAGTAGGTAAAGCCGGTAATTTTGCTGTTCTCTGATTTAAACATGATCTAACATGCTCATCATGAAATCGAGAGGTGAATCCCTTAAGGGCCCCTACATCTTATTTGCCGCCGGAGGAACCGGTGGGCATATATATCCCGCTCTCAGTGTGGCCGATGCCCTTAGATCTAAAATTCCTAATTTACAAATTCACTTTGTGGGCACCCCTACTGGGCTAGAAAATAAACTTATTCCCAGGGAGGGCTACTGCCTTCACCATATTCCTATTGGACGACTCAACCGCAATGTTTCTATCCAAGAAAGACTATTGACCCTGCTGAGGCTTCCCTGGGCATTGATTCAAAGCTGGCGGCTGATACGCAGGTTAAAACCCGAAATTGTCGTGGGCTTTGGGGGCCATGCCTCAGGCCCCGTGTTGCTGATGGCGGCTTTAACGCGAAGACCGAGTGCCATTTGGGAGCCCAATGCTCATCCAGGCTTGGCGAATCGAATCCTGTCTCGCTTTGTCGATCGCTGCTTGGTTGTTTTTGAGCAGTCAACGACAGCTCTCAGAGGCAAGAGCATTGAGAAGGTCGGCATACCTGTCCGACAGAAGATTGCAGCACTGGCCGAAAAATCACCCCCTCACCAGGTCCATCAACCTTTGAGAGTTTTGGTTTTTGGGGGGAGTCAGGGGGCCCGTGGAATCAATCAAGTGGTCGTGGAGACCGCTCTGCAACAGGCTAAAGCCTGGACAGGACGCGTAGAGATTGTGCATCAGGTGGGCCCTACAGACTTTAGTACAGTCCAGAGTCGATATCAGTCCACCTCATACCCTCCCCCAGTTCAGGCCTTTGAGTATTTACACGACATGGAAGAGCGCTATCGATGGGCTGACTTGGTGGTCTGCAGGGCAGGAACCGGGACCCTCTCTGAGCTAGCGGCAACCGCTCGGGCCTCTTTACTCATCCCCCTGCCCAGCGCCGCCGACAACCACCAACAAAAAAATGCCGAGGCCTTTGCCGACCAAGGAGCCTCCTTGATGATTTTACAAAAAGATTTCAACTGCCAAAGTTTTTCCCATTTTGTTGAGGATTTTATTGCCCATCCTGAAAAATTAATTTTAATGTCCCAGGCAGCACGGTCTTTCTATCAGGCCCAGGCCGCTGAGCACATTGCCGAGGCCCTGATCGGGGGCCTCCGCTTGAACTGAGCTCATTTGGTCGAGGGAGAAGCTATTGCAAATATCCACAGCTTTAGCCACAGCAAAGGTGCATTTTATAGGCATTGGCGGAATTGGCATGTGTGGCCTGGCCGAACTTCTGCACAACATGGGGGCCCAAGTTAGCGGCAGTGACCTTTCAGAAAATCAACAAACTGAAAGATTGAGGGAACTGGGGGTCAGAGTCTTTAAGGGTCATCAGGCCACTCATCTGGGCGAAGCTGAGGTGGTGGTCTACTCCAGTGCAGTGAAGAGCACCAATCCCGAATACCAGGCTGCCCGCCAAAGGAAAATTCCCCTCATTCCTAGGGCCGAAGCACTGGCTGAGATTATGAGACTCAAGCGCGGGGTGGCCGTGGCGGGAACTCACGGCAAAACTACAACCACCAGCCTTGCGGCCTCGATTTTTATTCAGGCCGATCTTGATCCTACAGTCGTAGTGGGAGGACGCCTGGACCTTATCAAATCTACAGCTTGCTTGGGTCAAGGCGAGTGGTTGATTGCCGAAGCAGATGAAAGCGACGGCAGCTTCAATAGACTTGCACCTGAAGTGGTCATCATCACCAACATCGATAACGACCACTTGGATCACTACGGCAGTTTTACGGGTCTACAACAGGCTTTTTTTGACTTTGCCTCTCGGATCCCTTTTTATGGCCTGCTCGTGGTTTGTGGGGATGACTCTGAAACCCTAAAGCTTTTTTCTGACTTTGGAAAGCGGATGGTGACATATGGGTTTAGCGAGCAAAATGACTTTTACTTAGTGAAAGATACCTCTCAACCTCAAGGGCAAGGGGTCAAGTACCAGGTCTACCGCGAAGGGGAGCTGCTCGGTGGCATTCAGCCCTCTCTGCCCGGACAACACAATGCTCTCAATTCGCTTGCAGCACTTATTGTGGCCCTTGAGGCCGGGATTCAGTTTGAAGATGCCAAGAGGGCTCTGGCCTCCTTTGCCGG
>SKYF01000181.1 GCA_007128005.1 Bdellovibrionales bacterium | reverse complement strand
GCCGACTCCGGCAGGCGAAAGAGGAAGAGCTGAGAGCATAAAGCCAATGGGAACAGCAAACAGATACGTAATGGGGGAAACCTCGCGGTAGCCCAGAGCCTGACCCACAACCCACATAAAAAACACCGCAACAAACTGGGCGGCAAGGCTTATCAGCAGGGTCTTTCCTAGCACCGGCCAATGGGCCCGATAGGCATGGACAGATTCGTAGAGGCCCAAAAATGTGGCCCCTGCAGGAAGACGCGCAAGTCTGATTTGAAACACCGGACGAGACTTTAGCCAGGAGGAAAAGGCCGAAATAAAGAAAAGGCTCATTGCCAAAAACAAGGCAAAAATAATAAGCGCCACCCACTGCATCCTGAGATTGGTCAGGACCAGGTTAAGATCCAATAAAATAGCCATCAGAGCCAACATCGCCATGGCGTAGAGACCGAGCAGACGATCCATGGCCACCGTGGTGACGGCTTCAATCTTACGCTTGGGATGATCTTTGGTCAGATAGAAGGCCTTGACCACATCTCCCCCAATGGCCCCGGGGATGGCGTAGTTAAAAAACAAACCTATCAAGTACAGAGGAAAGGTGTCTCGGTGCCTGACGGCAAAGCCCCTTGCCTGAAGTAAAAGTGTCCAACGCCAATTGGCCAAAAGCAGGTTTAAACCCGTCAACAGAGTTAAAATCAAAAGAAGGTGGGGCTGAAGGAGCTTTGACAGCAATGAAAAGTCCAAATGCCCTTGGCTGACCAACCAGAACACCAGAGACAAGGCCAAAGCAAATTTAGCTGTGGGAACAAGTAAGCTTTTCATTTGTGACGCCATGATTCTTATGTCTAGTCGCCGTTCTGCAGTTTGACAATGCGCTGGCGCACAGAAGCCAATTTTTCTCCCAAAGTAGGGTCCTTAAGCAAGCTCTGATCAAGGATGACTAAGCCACGAATCACCTCGGGGGCCAATCCCTGCTCTTTCAGCCAGTCCATGGTCTTTACCCCTCCCCATCTCGACAAGGAGGCTGTCTCCATCAGCCTGTCCCGCCCCGGGGGTTGTAGGGAATGTCCCATAGACTCCGCCAGAAGCCGAATCACAGCCTCCCCATCCATATCCGTCCAGTAGACCAAGGCACGGTCGTAAAGTCGCAAAGCTCCACCCTTGGGCCAAAGGGCCTGAGCCCCGGCCACAGATGAGGCCTCAAAGTTCTCTACCAGGGGGCGATTTTCACTTTCCTTTGATGGCTGTGGAAGATTCAGGGCACTCAAATCCAACTGCCAGTTCTGCCCCTCCGCCAAGGGAGTGAGAAAGCGCAATTTTCCATGGGTCAACCCCAGAGCAAGCTCTGGATGCGCCGAATAGACTCTGAGTTGAGGCCGCATGAGCTCCTCAGGCCAAGGTCTTAAGCGATAGGCCGAATGGGAGATTCGCAGAGCATAAATCTTTCTCTTGAGCAAGTGAGCCTCAAACTCATCCACAGGATAGAGCCGCCCCAAAAGGGGGTCATCCTCGGAAAAGACCACAGCGAGAGTCTCTGGACTCAAAGCCTCAGCCCACTGCTCCTCAGCTTTTTCCCCACCCGACTTTGTCGAATCCAAAAGGGAGAGATCGAGGGCCTCTACATGAACTCCCATTCGGCTCAAGGCCATCATGGCCCCCTCAAGGCTAGGGTCCATGGACTTAAAATAGTAGGCTTTCTTTTTATGGGGGAATTGAATGCTCAAAGCCTGAGTGATCTCACACAGAGCCGCATGAAGACCCTTGAAAGCACGAACCTGAACCTTCTCTGCTGGAAGCCCCAAGACCTTTGTCAGGGTTTCATTCAGATCCCACCATTGCCCAGATAGCCTGTAGTCGATATGCATCTATCCCCCATACCCAAAGGACTAGGAAATTACCAAGGAGTTGCTGAACTCCCACTCCTTTCAATATCCTATAGGGGTCAAACTCAGCTGACAAGACGAGCTGTTTTATAAGGAGCGCCCATGTCACAAAAGAACTTATTGAACAATATCTATCTATTTAAAGATCTCAATGACTCTGAACTTGGAGCTGTGGCAGCTGTGGCCGAAGTCCAAAGCCTCGCCCCGGGGGCGGAAGTCTTTGAGCAGGGAGACAAGGCCACGGCTCTCTACGTTATTGGCTTTGGGACCGTTCGCGTTCACCGCAAAGGCAGCGAGGGAGATGATATCCCCGTGACTACCTTGGGAACAGGCAGCCACTTTGGAGAAATGGCTTTTATTGATGAGGAAAAACGATCGGCCACGGTGACCGCTGCCGAAAAAACAGACCTGATTAAAATTCGCTACGACAAACTCAGTTCCGTCCTTGAGGAAAACCCAGCCATCGCAATTAAGTTCTTCAAGGCCTTAAGCAAGTTCCTCTGCGGGCGACTGCGAGTGACAACCAATGACCTCAGCTTTGCCAGGGAAAAGAACATCAGTCACTTTTAAAGCGCGCAGGCCCTATATGGAGTCAGGAGTCCTTGGTCTTAAGCCGCTCTTCATTGTCAGCGATAAACTGCCTGATTTCATCGGCAATGCCCAATAACTTAAGCCACTGCTCTTTGTAGAGAGTCACCGGAAAGCGCCCCATACCGTAGACAGAAAGCGCGCCCTTCTCACTGACTTTCATAGTCAGAGCTCCTCGAGGGGGCTTTGACTTTTTTAAGGCCTCATTTTCTGCACGCAAACGCTCCAACTCAGCATTGATATCTTCACTCATAATCTTTTTACTCCTTCTCCGTCTAAATGCCTGCCTTGTGTCTTTCCTCATCATCCAGTCGGCTTTGAATCCCGCCCTTGAGGTTGGGTCGATAGGCCAGATGTTGGATGTCATATATAAAGTTGGACCCATTCAAAGCTGGGGTCTGCCACTCTGGCCCCATACGGATCGCATCGACGGGGCAGGCCTCTTCACAAAAACCACAAAACACACATCTGAGCATATCAATCTCGTAACTGATGGGATACTTCTCCACAGTTGGATCTTCATGTTCTGATGCCACGATCTTAATGCAATCAGCAGGGCAGTTGGTCGCACACAACATACAAGCTGTGCAGCGAAGAGAGCCATCCTTTTTAACCGTCAAAACATGATTGCCCTTAAAGCGAGGACCATACTGATAGTGCTCTTCAGGGTAGTTGAGAGTGGGCATTGCCTTGGGATTGAAGAGGTTCGTCACCAGCTTCTTAAAAGTAAAGCCCATGCCTGATAAAATTCCTGGCAGGTACCACTTTGAGAGCGCCTTTGGCTTTTTGACAATACTCATAAAGCTCCCCTCGTTTCGGTAAAGAAGTTCTTCTTTCTGTTTTGCTGGAGGATTTGATCCTGAGCTGATAGCTCCAACTCCTGACCGGCCAATAGAGTCACTGCCTCTGCCAAAGTCAGAGCCGAACTCACAACGATAGTCCCAACTTGAAAGCTCTGCTTTAGGCCCTGGTGGTTGACAAAACTCCCCGCCTTTTCAATATAGGTCTTTAAGGGAATCTGCCACGTCGGCTTGGCTCTGTGCTCAAGTCCCTCCACTGGCCCTGCCGTCAGCCAAATCAAATTTTCTACTTCCTTAAACATCTCTAGCTTTTCCAATTGGTCTGGAAAGACACTTTGGTTTTCTGGGCCAGCAACCACCAAGGTTTTAATACTTCCTGCCTTGAGCCGATCCAGCAAGTCCTGCCAGGGGCGGTCAATGCCAGCTTGTTCAAGTGCCTGCAACAACCCTTTGGTGTTGGGGTTTTTATCTCCCCTGAGCAGCAAGCCATCAAAGTCCTCAAAGGACTCCGGGTTGTTGACCCAGTGGTAGATCAGAGTTGAATTCAACTCTGACTGAAATAGCCCAATGGCCGCCTCATACTCTTCCGTGGTGTACTGGCCGGTCAAAACCAATGCCACAGACTCAGGTCCCTCGGACTCTAGGACTTCCTTTAGCTTGACTCCCGCCTGCTTGGCCGCAGATCCAGGAGCCTCACTTTGCCAGCTGTCTTTGTGCCCCACTCTGGCCTCGAGGAGACGAGCCTTGCGGTTGACAAACTTATAAGTGTCTCGCCCCTCATCACACATCCAGTGGCCATTGACTTCGGCATTGTAGCGAGGTCTGACCCGCCACAACCCCTCTTCGTTGTAGTAGACATTCACATTGCACCCGGTGGAACAGCCTGGACAG
Organism: Bdellovibrionales bacterium; assembly: GCA_007128005.1. GTDB lineage: Bacteria > Bdellovibrionota > Bdellovibrionia > Bdellovibrionales > UBA1609 > SKYF01. The sequence continues at coordinate 23,517 of SKYF01000181.1, read as the reverse complement.
ACACTTTCAGCAGTCTTCAAATACCAAACCCGTTGTCGAAAGCGGAAATCTTTAGAGGTCAAGGCTCCCACAGGACATATGTCCACAGTGTTCAGAGAGTATTTATTGTCCAGTGGCCTGTCTTTAAAAGTTCCAATTTCGCTGCGGTCTCCCCGGTTGAAAATCCCCAACTCATGAGTTTTTGACACCTCGTCGGTAAAGCGTACACAGCGGGAACAAAGAATACAGCGCTCTGTATCTAAAACCACCGTCGGACCCAAATCCACCACCTTGCGCTTTTTTACTTTGCGCTCAGCCATTTCAGGGGTGTACTTGCCAAATTGCATATACTGATCTTGAAGCCCACACTCTCCGGCCTGATCACAGATAGGACAGTCCAGCGGGTGATTGATCAAATGAAAGTCTAAGCCCCAGCGAACAACGTCCTTCACTGTCTCAGAATTGTTGTTGATAACCATCCCGTCTTGCACTTGAGTATTGCAGGCAATCTGCAATTTGGGCTGTCCTTCAATTTCCACCATACACAGGCGACACACTCCAGCCACAGAAAGGCCAGGGTGCCAACAGTAATGGGCGATATCCTGTCCAGACAGTTTAAAGGCCTCAATGATCGAGGTGCCCTCAGGAACCTCAACCTCTTTGCCGTTGATCTTACATTTCAACATGGGCCGCTCCCTTGACCTTTGATCGCCCCTCGCGGACGTAAAATTCAAACTCCTCGCGAAACTTTTTCACAAAACTGATTGCTGGAAGGGCTGCTGCATCTGAGAGGGCACAAATCGTCCGCCCCATCATGTGCTCAGAAACTCGCACAATCAGATCAATATCCTGCAGACGTCCATGCCCAGACACTATACTGTGGACAATCTTATTCAACCAACCCGTGCCCTCGCGACAGGGGGTGCACTGTCCACAGGACTCATGGTGGTAAAAGTGCATAATCACTCCCAGCAGGTCCACCATGCAGTTGCTGTCATCAATGACAATCACTGCCCCTGAGCCCAACATGCTCCCCAGTTGAGCCAAGGACTCATAGTCCATGTTTGCCCTTGCACACTCCTCAGCTGTGAGCACTGGAGCTGAAGAGCCTCCGGGGATGACGGCCTTGAGTTTTCGGCCTGGCTTCACCCCCCCGCATTCATTGTTGATCAAGTCCATTAGCGGATAGCCCAGGGCCACTTCATAGGTCCCAGGCCTCTGCACATTTCCAGAGACTGAAAACAATTTGGTGCCTGCGGATTTCTCCGTTCCATGCTGTCGGTAGGCCTGAGCCCCCTTGTCGACAATAGGAATCACTGCTGCCAAAGTCTCCACGTTGTTCACAATTGTGGGCTTACCTAAATAGCCCTTGACTGCCGGAAAGGGGGGCTTCAGCTTCGGTTGGCCTTTCTTTCCCTCCAGCGAAGAGATCATCCCGGTCTCTTCTCCACAGATGTAGGCCCCAGCTCCCACATAGACATCCATATCGTGATCAAAACCACTACCCAAAATGTTCTTTCCCAAAAGCCCCTCGGCATAAGCCTCCTTTAGGGCCTGACTGACGATACGAATGGAGTCGTCATATTCACCGCGGATATAAATATAAGATTTTTGAGAACCTATGGCGAAAGCCGAAATGATCATCCCCTCAATGAGCTGATGGGGAGCTCTTTCCATCATCAGACGGTCCTTAAAGGTTCCCGGCTCCCCTTCATCGGCATTGCACAGAAGATAACGAGGCTCTCCATTGTTGGGCAGAAAGCCCCACTTCACTCCGGTGGGAAAGCCCGCTCCCCCGCGCCCACGAAGTCCCGAGGCCTTGACTTCCTCGACAATGGCTTTGGGCTCCATTTTTAAAGCCTTGGCCAAGACCTTATAGCCGTTGTGTTTTTTGTAGCCCTCTAAGGAGCGATACTCTGGCTTGTCATAGTGTTCGGTCAGCAGCTTGATTTCCATAAGCTTACTTTAACTCCCTAATGATTTTGAGTGCGGAGTCAGAAGTGAGGTTTTCATAATAGCGATCATTGATCTGCATCATGGGAGCTGTCCCACAGGAACCCAGACACTCCACCCTGGTCACGGTCACCTTACCGTCCTTGCTGACTTCACCCTCTTTGACATCGAGCTCTTTGCAAATCTTCTCGGTCAGCTCCCTGGCCCCATTCATGGCACATGAGATATTGCAGCAGACCTGGACATGATGCCGGCCCACGGGCTCGCGGTTAAACATGGTGTAAAAACTCAAGACTTCATTGATATGAGCCTCAGGAATGTCCATCAGCTGACTCAAATAACTGACGGACTCGGGGCTCACCCAGCCCTGATTCTCCTTTTGCACTCGATAGAGGCAGGGAATGACAGCAGATAGCCGAGTCTCATAGCGCTTGAGTTCGCTTTTTACAAACTCCACGCCCTCAGCTGAAAGTTGAAAACCTGACATAAGCCTTTTCTCCAAAATTCTCTCTAAGCATCACAGTGTTCAAATATCAACGGTCCAATTCTCCAGCTATCAAGTTCATACTCCCTAAGATAGCAATCACATCGGCCACCAGCCCTCCAGTAACTTGCTGGGGAAAGGACTGGTAAATCGCAAAGCAGGGAGGTCTCACCTTGAGTCTGTAGGGTTTGCCACTGCCATCACTCACCAAATAAAAACCCAACTCTCCATTGGCTGCCTCTGTGGCATCATAGAGCTCTCCGGGCTCTGGTCGAAGCCCCTTGATCACCAACATAAAGTGGTTCATCAGACCCTCAATATTGCCATAAACATCTCGCTTTTCAGGAAGCACAATCCCCTTGTCACGAATGGTGTAGTCGCCGCCGGGAACATTTTTAGCCACCTGCTCAAGAATGCGAATCGACTGACGCATCTCCTCCACCCGCACCAAATAGCGGTCATAGACATCCCCAGAAGTTCCCACCGGCACATCAAAGTCCAAGGTCTCATAGCCATAGTAGGGGTCTGCCTTGCGCAAATCCAAACTGACTCCTGTTGACCTCAAGCAAGGGCCCGTGTAGCCCCACTCGATGGCCTCCTCGGCTGAGATCGCTCCCACGCCGCGAGTTCTCTGGATCCAAATTTTGTTGTTGGTCAAAAGCCTCTCCAGGTCATCCACTCCCTGGCGCATCTCCTTGCAAAACTGAAGGACTTCGTCAAACCAGCCCTCTGGAGGGTCTTGAGCCATGCCCCCAACCCGAGTCATAGCCACAGTCAAACGGGCCCCACACAGCCTTTCAAAGAGGGTATAAACCTTTTCTCTATAGGTAAACAGGTGAAAAAAGCTCGTCATTGCTCCCAGGTCCAGAGCATTGGCTCCGACGCAAATAATGTGGTCAATGATTCGTGAGAGCTCACAGAGAATGATGCGAATGGCCTGAGCCTTTGGGGGAATCTCTACCCCCAAGGCCCTTTCCACCGCCTTACAATAGCCCACATTGTTCATGGGCGCAGAGCAGTAGTTGAGCCGATCTGTGTAGGGAATCACCTGGTTGTAGGGATGTGTCTCTGCCATCTTTTCAAAGCAGCGGTGCAAGTACCCAATTTCCACCCCCGCTCTGTGGATTTTTTCTCCATCCAGCTCCGCCATGATCCTCAAAGTCCCATGGGTTGCCGGATGGGATGGGCCAATATTTAGGGGCACCAAATCCTTGTTGGGGTCCGGCACGTAGTTTGGATCATTGTCAAAGTGAATGGGCAGAGCCTCTGTGCAGTGCTGTTGCAGATCGGCCGGATAGTCCTTGCGCAAAGCATGGCCCTTGAACTGGTGGTGACAGAGTATGCGCCTGAGATTGGGATGTCCCGCAAACTGAATGCCAAACATATCGTAGCACTCACGCTCAAACCAATCTGCCCCCCGCCAAACAGTCGTTGCGGTCGGGACAGACTCTCCCTCAGCCAACTGGGTTTTGAGTCTGAGGCGCTGAAAGGACCTACTGGAAAACAGCTCATAGCAGACATCAAAGCGCTTTTCACGCTCGGGGTAATCGGCCCCTGCCACATGCATCAGGAAATCAAAGCTCCCAGTTTCCTTAAAGTGGCGCAACACCGGCACCACCTGATCTGGTGAAACATGAAGGACATTGTCGCCTAAGACAAACTCACAGTTGAACTTATTGTCAGGGAATTTTTGGCTCAAGTCCTGACGCAAATTCTCAGTTATATTTTTCATCGGTAAACGCCTGGTTCCCAGTTGTCTCGCCAAGGGCGAGGAACGTTGTCTTCAATCATCTTTTGAATGGTCATCACTCCATCTAAAACTGCCTCCGGAGTTGGGGGGCAGCCTGGGATATAGACATCCACGGGGACCACCTTATCCACCCCCTGCAAGACATGATAGGCTCGGTAAAAACCACCTGAACTGGCACAAGCTCCCATGGACAGCACATACTTGGGCTCAAGCATTTGCTGGTAAATGCGAATGATAATCGGGGCCATCTTTTCAGTGATAGTTCCAGCCACAATCAACAGATCGGCCTGACGGGGAGAAAAGCGCACCACCTCAGCCCCAAAGCGAGCCAGATCGTAGCGAGGCATCATCACCGACATCATCTCGATTCCACAACAGGCGGTTCCATAAGGCATGGGCCACAGTGAATTCTTTCTCCCCCAGGCCACAATTTTGTCTATGCGGGTGGTAAAAGCGAAGGAGCGGGTCTCCTCAACCAACTGCCTGTCCGAGCCCTTGGGCTCGGCCGGGCTTGGCTGCTGTTTAACAGAGGCTTCTGACATAAAAACAACTCCAAAAGTTGATGAAAGGCAGATGAGACTCAGACAATAGCATCGCCCTATACAAAAGGGTACACTGTAGACGTAGTAGCGGCGGCGCGTCTACTCTCTACTTTGACTATAGTCCTGACAAAATCCTCATAGACCGTCAAGCTCCAGTTCTGATAGCCTTCCCCCATGCCTGACATCTTGTCCCACCCCTATCGCTTCTACATATGGAAGCACAAGGCCCTTTTTGCTCTGGGAGTGGTTGCCCTCTTCATCACCAACCTCTTTGACAGCTTCATTCCCCTGTTTATAGGCCAGGCCCTAGATCGTATTGTTGACTCCAGCGCTCTCACCGATGTGGCTTGGACTCTTGGAGTGATTGTCGCCCTGACTCTGGGTCTGTCCCTATTTCGCTACCTGTGGCGAATCCTCTGGGGGCGTTTCCACGTTGCCGTAGCTGACGACTTGCGCAATAGGCTCTACTCCCATTACACCCTTATGGGGCCCAGCTTTTATCAGCGACGCAGCATCGGCGAGCTGATGAGCCTCATCAACAATGATGTGAACTCTTTCCGGATGGCCATAGGGCCGGGGATCCTTATTCTCCTGGATGCGGTGTTTTTGATTTTGATTATCACCCCCATCATGTTGAGCCTTTCTGTTCCTTGGACTCTAAAGACCCTGATCTTGATGCCCCTGGTGCCCTTTGTGGTCAAAAGAGTGATGGATCTGATTCACATCCGCTACCGCAAACAGCAAGACCAGTTTGCTGAACTGTCGGGGTCGGCTCAAGAAATTGTCTCTGGAGTCAAGACCATTAAAGCCTACGCCCAAGAAGACAACCAAACTCGTCTTTTCAATAGCTTTAACAGAAGATATGAACTTGCATGCAATCAAGTTGCAAAAGTCGATGCCTCCTTTGCTCCCGTCCTGGAACTATCCGTCACTGTGGGCAGCGTGATTTTACTCTTTGTTGGAGCCCCAGCGGTGATCGCTGGGGATGTTTCCGTCGGACAATTTTTTGCCTTTTATCAGTACATTCAGCGCATGGTATGGCCCATGAGTGCTCTCGGCATCGGCTTTAACTACATTCAAGAGGGTAACGCCTCCTTTAGCCGGATGGCTGAAGCCCTTCACACGGCTCCGGATGTGGAAGATCGAGGCCCCCTTCAGATCGAACAGTTCCAATCCCTAGAGGTCAAAGACCTCAGCTTCACTCATCCCGGCAAAACTGAACCCACTCTCAAAAACATAAGTTTCCGCGTCGAAGCTGGCCAAAGTCTTGGCATCACCGGAATGACGGGGTCTGGAAAGTCTACCCTTATTGACCTATTGACCCGAGTCTATGCGGCTCCTCCAAAGACCATCTTTATCAACGGACACCCCATCGAGGAGCTCAACTTGTCCCAGCTGCGCAATATGATCTCTGTTGTCCCCCAGGATGCCTTCCTGTTCAGCAGCACCGTGACAGAGAACATCGCCCTCGGTATGGAGACCCATGACCCCATTGTCGTGGAGCAGGCGGCCCAGGCGGTCAATATGGACAGAGAGATTAAAGACTTCCCCCAAGGCTATCTCTCTGTTTTGGGAGAAAAAGGCGTCAACCTCTCTGGAGGACAGCGTCAGCGTCTGACCTTGGCGCGAGCCCTGCTGCGCAAAACTCCCATTGTCATCCTGGATGACTCCTTGAGCGCCGTGGATGCAAAGACTGAAAAGCGCATTCTGGAAATGCTCCGAGAAGAGCTGCCCACAAGTCTGATTGTCTCCCATCGTCTGGCCTCTTTGCTCTGGGCTGACCAAATATTAGTGCTTCACCAAGGATCTGTAGAAGCTCTGGGTCCAAGAGAGCAGGTTCTCAAGCACTCCCCGACTTTGCAAAAGATCGCAGCCCTGCAGTCTCATCGCGAAGCCCTGAGTGCGGAGGATTCGCCTCATGTTTGAAGACAAAGTTCGTCCCCCCATGAGTTTAGCTCTTATGATGAGAAAGATGTGGCCCTTTATGCGCCCCTATCGGCGAGGCCTCGTCTTGGTGGTGGGTCTGGTGATTGGCTTTGTCATCATTAGCCGAAGCCTGCCTATTTTATTTGGACTGGCCATTGATGAAGGCATCGAAAAGGGAGACCTGTCCATGGTTTGGCTGATTGCCTCAGCCTACCTCATCTTTGAGGTGCTGCGCTCTTCTCTGTCTTTTGCCCAGAGCTATCTGATGCAAAAAGTTGGCAATCGTATCCTCTACTCGGTCAGGGAAAAGCTGATTCATCATGTCCAGCGACTCCCTGCCCGCTACTTTGACAAAAATCCCATTGGCCGCACAGTCACAAGAGTCACCAACGATATCCACTCCCTGGGAGAGCTCTTCACCCAGGGATTTACTGCCATTTTTGTCAACGTCATTGAATTGGTCTCTATTATAGTGGCTTTAACTTATCTCTCCTGGCAGCTCTCGGGTCTGACTCTGTTCATAGCCCCCCTGCTGGTTTGGGTGTCGGTTTTGATCAGTCGCAAGATCCGCTTGGTTTTCGCCGAACAAAAGAAAATCATCTCTGCCATCAACTCGTTTACAGCCGAAAGCATCAATGGCATCAAGGTCATTCAACTCTTTAACAACGCCGAAAAAAGACGCCAAGGCTTTGCCCAGCTTTCGGGAGATTACCGAGACCAGCAGTTTCTTGGAGTTCGTCTTTTTGCCCTGCTCTGGCCACTGCTTGAAGCCTTTAATCTTGTCACCATCCTGACGGCTTTATTTTTTGGCGCCCTCCTCCAGAGTCAACTGGACCTTACGGTTGGGACCCTGACTGCCTTTATTCTTCTGCTCCAGGGCTTTTTTCGACCACTTCGGGTGATTCTGGAGCGCTACAACACCCTGCAAAACTCTTTGGCCAGTGCCGACCGAATCTTTACTCTGCTTGAAGAGGCTGAGGAACCTCTCAAAGGAGCCTCTCACTTCGAGACCCCACGGCTGCGAGGAGACCTCAAGTTTAAAGATCTTTATCTGCGCTACGAGGACTCAGGCCCCTGGGTCCTAAAGAATATAAACTTGCATGTCCTTCCAGGACAGTCTGTGGCTCTAGTTGGTCGAACAGGCAGCGGAAAGACCAGCTTGGTGGCAGCTCTGCAAAAGCTCTACCCCTACCAGGAAGGAGAAATTTTTATAGATGATATTCCATTGAGCCAAATACCAGCGCCCGATGTGCGCCGGCGCTTGGCTGTGGTCCAACAGGACCCCTTCTTGTTTAGAGGCACTGTGGCCTCTAATATTAGTCTCAACAGCCCCACCATTTCTCGATCTCAGGTGGAGCGAGCCGCACAAAAGGCCCACTGCTACCTGGATCTGGATTCCATTGTAGAAGAAAAGGGAGCCAATTTAAGTTTGGGTGAGCGCCAACTGATTGCCTTTGCCAGGGCCTTGGCCTTTGATCCAGATATTTTGATTTTGGATGAGGCCACGGCAAATATTGATTCCTTGAGTGAACAGCGCATCCAACAGGCTACAGAGGAAATCACGACAGAGCGAACCAGCCTGATTATCGCTCACCGGCTCTCTACTGTGCTCAAATGCGACAAAATTGTTGTTTTAAGTCAAGGGGAAGTCGCCGAAGTGGGAACCCACGCCCAATTGATGGCCAAAGCGGGCCTTTACAGTGAACTGTGTCGAGCCCAACTGAGCCAAACCTATGCAGATCAATCGGCCAGAGACTTCACACGTGTGTAAGACTGTTCGGCGATCTGACTCTGTCGATGCCACTTGACGGCCTCATCACGATAGGCCTGTCGACGATCAAGCCACTTTTGCCTCTCCTCCATGGCCTGTTGTTCCTTGCGGTCAATTTCCCGGTGCAGTTCTGCCAGTGCTGTTCGCTGGGAGTCCCAGGCCAATTTTTCCTGGTTCAACTGATCCAGCTGGGCCTGATAGATTTCCAAGTTCTTTATTCTCTGGGCTTGGTTCTTCTCTAGAGCCTCAAGTACTGCCCTTAGCTCGGCAATTTGCTTCTCCTCTTGGGTCAAAAGAGCTTTCTCTTTGGATTCATAGGCTTGAACCTGACTGCGGACCTGATCAATCAAGGCCTTATTCTTTTCAATATTTTGTGAGTTTTCGTTCAGCTGATCCCTCTGCTCTCTGAGCTGTCGGACCGCCTGTGTGGCCTCTACAGCATTTGCGCTGCTGGCCTCCATATTGGCCCGATACTGCTGCAGATTCGCCCGTGAGTTCTCCAAGTTGCTGCGCAATATCTGAAGCTGACTTTGGACATTGACCTCTGAGGCCCAGGCTCCATCTGTTCCCATGAAGCAACTGACCTTGACCATCAACATAAGACTTAAGATTTTTTTCATAACTTCTCCCTTAAACTTTGTTTTATTCTTCTTCATCTTTGCCCCCTGCTAATTGCCCCGTTGAGTGATGCCATGGTGGTTGGGACAGTTGTTGCGCAGGGTAGAGCGGTAAGCTCCAATTTCATCCTTCCAGAATTCCCCTCTAAAACTCCAGCTCAAGTTTCGCTCAGGTTTAATACTGGCAGGAATACGATTGGGAGCCCCAGTCTGGCCTCCAGCAGCCTGAAAGCGAATGTTCTCACCACTGCCAGCAAAGACCTCGTAGCGCAGAAACTCATTTTTCTCTAAGAGGTCAGTGATTTCCGAACGGACTCTTCTCAGGTCTGCAAGAGCGAAGTCTCCTGCTTGGGACCTCAAAGTGGCTCTTTCCTGGGCCAGTCTCTGTTCTCCCTTTTCTCGAAGCTTTAAAAACCCCTGCCGCCCCTGCTCATAGACCACCAACTGATAGCGATAGCCTACCACCAGATCTCTCTCCGACCGGCGTTGCCCTCTGAGCTGGTTGACCTGAGCTGCTAAACTCGAGTCCGTCTCTGCCTGCTTAAGCAGGGCCACAGCCTGGTCATAGCGCTCCTGTGCCCGGCCCATACGCACACGAATGCGCTCCTGCTCGGCCCGAATTTGTTCTGCCACCCCTGCAAAGCGATCGACCTGATCAGCGCGGCTGTTGATAGCAGACTGAAGGGTCAAAAAGGGCCTCTGCCTCGCCACTTCTCGCAGGGCCTTATGGGGCAGGCCATCCACATCTTCATTGCTTCGGCCCTGAAGGTAGCGGCGAAGCGTGTCATAGGCCTGGTCTGCAGGCCTTCTTTGGCCAAGGTACTCATCTAGTTTAGCCAGCCAAGGCCGATACTCATTTTCTAACAGTGTGAGCGTCTGATAGGCGTCTCCGTACTGGCAGATATTCAAGTAACCTATGGTGCGAATCGCAAAAGACTCTGGCTTGTAGACGGCTGAGAAAAAGGGCGAATGCAGAGAGTACATATTGCCAATGGCTCCCGCTGGATCATCAATGTGCAGCTGCGACCAACCTTGCTCGACCAACCCCCGAATCCATAGGGGATGCTCTCTGTCTACAGACCTATAGAGGTCATGTGCCTCTTGATGTTGCCCCTCTTGAAATTTGAGCCTTGCCAAATTGACTGTCGTCAAGGCCTGAAGGTTGCGATCGGAGCGCCCTTGACCAAGACTCTGACGCAATTCAGACAAAATTGCGATGGCTCGCTCCGGCCTATTGAGAGAGTACTCACTGATAGCTTGAATATAGCGGGCATTTTGATAGTCCGAATGCCCCTTACTGACTTGCCCAGCTAGGTTCAGGGCCTGGGAAAATCGGTTCTGCCGAAAATTGTGCCTGGCCATCAGGTAGCGGGCCCGGTCTCTGCCTTCGGCGGGAACCACTGAAAGGTCCCTGATCCCAATTAAGACTTCGGTCACTTCCCGACTGTATTCCTCTGGAAGTTCCAGTAGACGCGCCAAGACCCTGTTGTAAAGGGGACTCGATGGCTTGCTTGCAAGGGGCCTTAGACGCTCTAAAGCCTCGGAAAATAGAGACATCCTCAAGGCGCAGGCACCTGCAAAGTAGTTGGCGTCGTCTCGCAGAGAGGCATCTTCTTCTGCCAGGTCATGGAACAGACCAATGACCGTTGGGCAGCGGTTGCCCTTGTCAAATAGAATGAGGGCTGCAAGCATCCTCAGCTGATTTTCACTCAAATTCTGAATGGGCTTCTCCTCCACCTGAGGCGCAGGGATGAGATTCATTTGAATGGCTGCAATGGACTCACGAGTCACAGGGCTCTGCAACCTTTCCTGGCCGTCTTCCACTTGTCTGACAGGGCCAACGACTGGAATCTCCATTTGAGTCCACTTGGCAATCTCGTGGTCAGCAACCATGGGTGGACTGGGCAGGGCCCTGGCCTCACCCCTTGGAGTCTGGGGAATCCTCAAGTCAGGAATTGTAAATTGACCCCTCGACACCCGTGGCTCCAGCCCCACATCCAGACGAGGCACCTCACGCCTTCTCAACCGAACCTCTCTGGTGCTGCCATCCGCCTGTCTCTCTTGGCGAGTGACCTCCACATCAAAAACTGGCACCCCTGCTGCATTCAGGGGGATATCAGGGCTGGCTTTCCGACCAGGGGTGGACACTTGAACTGGGGCCACCTCAGATAAAGATCTTGTGACCTCTTCAATCTGCTCAGGGCTGGGGCCCCGACTCTCTCTACCTGCAAGGCCAGGGTCACTGGAGTCTTCAGGTCTAGGCTGATCTCGCTCTCGCCACCAAGTTTGCACTCTCTCCACGCCGGAACTGAATCGTTCTTGCAAAGTCGGTGGAGCCTTGGGAGCGGGCGCAGAGGGCTGGGGCCTGGCCGATCTAGATGGGGTGGCCTCAGCTTGTTGAGGAGTGGACTCCTCCAACAACACACTCTGCGCGCTCTCGACCAGTTGAGAGGGATCCACAAACCTCGCCCAGGCCGCCGAGGAGGCCACCATGCTTAGTATTAAAATGGTTAATTTCTGAGTTTTCACAAACTCCCCCTCTTCAAAAGATCTTTAATAAAAAAAGCTCAGACCCAGCATAAACAGGGTCGTATTGGAGTCCCGCTTATCAATTGGTAAACCATTGCTGTAGCGAATAACGTCTTCAGAGAACCAGCGGTTCTTCAAGTCCATGCGCAAGGCCACATTATTACTAAAAAAGAAATACTGTGTAACATCTAGCCCATAGGTAAAGGCAGTTTGAGAGAAAGACCCCACGTTGGACCTTTGCTCATAGGTTGTTTGGCCTATATGGGGAGTGACCTGCATATCAAAGTAAAGAATCCTCCGGCCCATCAAACTCATTTTGGCGTATATGGGAACAAAGTTAAATCCAACTCCATGGTATCCCGTCACCCGACCATGATCCGGCTTACCTGCATTCTGAGTGGCCATGGTCGTCACAAATGTGCTCTCCTTCAAGTCCGATTGCTGATACTGCAACTCAATTCCGTAGCGCTCTGTGAAGTAGTAGTTGCCGTGAATTGCCAGCGTATTGCCCTCACTGTAGGCATCATTCACTATGGGTCCATAAAGAGCCGATAAAAAAACTCTTCCCTGCTTGGCATAGACTCGGTTTTGCACCACCTCAAAGTCGGTGTCCTGAGGAGCCCAAAAGCGCTGCTCGATATCTGTGATATCAATGCGGTCTGAGTTGCCTTCGTTATCTGGCTGAGCCGAGGCTATTTCAGGACCTATCAGACCCACGGCTAAGATCAGTGCCCCCGTAAGGACAGTCATCCTGTTAAGACATTTCATTGCTATTCTCCTTTATAGTTCCCTTAAATAACTATTTTTTACACTGCCACGACCTAAACCCTTTGCTCTTATCTACATCGTACTCTGAAAGAGAAAGGGATAAGTCACGTTGACAAGTGTTCCGCCCTTGGGGGCTGGAAACTGCCAACTGGCAATGCGCCGGAGAATACATCCTTCAACCATGGCGTTTCTTAAAGACGTTGTACCAATTTGCTGGGCAGTGACCGATCCCGTGCCCCCTATAGTAAAGCGCACCTGCACCTTGCCATAGAGCTCAGGATTTGCACTCAGCTGCCGCTCATAACAATAACGAATTTGCCCCAAATAGCCCTGTATCACCTGGGCAATCACCTCTCTGTCCAATCCTCCTTGGACCTCGGTCTCCTCTTCAATAATCCCCACGGAAGCGTTGCCCACATTGCCCATACTGAGGCCTCCAACTCCCTGAACACTCTCCTGTCCTCCACCTCGCCCAACAGTTCCCACACCGGCCACCCGATGCCCCTGGTGCGCCCCTGCAGGTCCCTCCTGAATGGCTTCGGTTGAAGTAGATCCCACCGTGGCCAGAGCTCGGCCCACTTGGCGATCAGATCTTTCGCCCGCAGCCTGTACAAAGGCCGCCTGATTAGCCGCCCGTTGGGAAATTCTTCCCACTAGCTGACTGAGGCCAGCCGCCTGGATATTGTTGACCACTTGAGCTGCTGCCTGACTCGCCCCCTCAGCGGTTCCCTGCTGCTCAGCGGGAGTGCCAGTGGCCTGAGGCCGGACTTCTGCAGTACGGGTCGTCTGCCCGTCAATGTGTTGCCGAAGCTGCTGGGCTCTGTCTCTTTGCTTTTGCACAGCACTGGCATCATAGATCAGGCGAGTAAAGCGATTTTCATCAGGCTGCAGAGCCGTAAAATCCTCTAGCGACTTTTGCGGCGCAAACAGCATCAATAGCAAAAACAAAACAAAGAGGGTGACAGAGGCCAAAATAGGAGCTCTGAGATTTGGATCCCAAAGAGCCTTTACTTTTTCAGAGGGTGTTGCCTCTAAAATCTGAGTTTTTACTAAGCGCTGCTGAACCATCACGTCCTGGCTGTAATTGTGCACAGTCCAGCTCTGCTCACGAGGAGCCGAAATATGGTGGGTTTTGCCCCCATGATAAAAGACAAAGGGTTCAGTGCTTTCGAGTAAGGCCGACTCCACAATCACTCCGCGCCGACGCACAACCACTTGATGAAAGAGATCTACCCCTTGAACAGAGGACCTAGGCTTAGACTCCAAAGAAAACAAATCACTGTCAATTTCACGGGGAGTGGCCTTTAAGACGTGACCACCGATGTGAATCTGAGTGGTTCCGGTCAAGTAATGCTCCACAATCGGCTGCTTGCGCACCCATGTTCCCTGCTCAGAGCCCATATCGCAGATCACCCAGCCATCTCCTCGGAACTCCAACAGAGCATGAACTCCGCAGATATTTTCGCCCACAAGTCGAACATGGGCTTCGCGGGCAGAACCTAAAAAGGCCACTCCTTCTTCAGCCCTCAGGCGGTGCCGACCGACGTATCGATTCATATAGCGATGTTCGAGTTCCAGCTCGATTCTCTTCATATTCCTACCTCAGATAGTTCACTGATTCTTTGATGTTTTTATCAAACCGATCCCTTAGCTCATAAAGGGGGGAAAAGTTGATTCCCCTTCTCTGACTCAAATAGGCCCCATCTGGACTTCGCACCACACCGTCAACAGGACTTCCATCAAACTCCACGTCTTGGGTTTTTCTGTAGATCACTCGTCTATTTTTAGTCTGCCCCTCGGCCTGAGTCTCTGAGGCCTGGGCCATGGAGGCACCAGAAAAAGCTATGGGGTCAAATCCTCCTGCTAAAAAGAGGAGAATAGTCCAAGTCAATAGAAGGTAGAGACTCCCTCGAGTCCATCTCTTTATCATGGCTGCTCCTTTTGTTCTAAGTCTGTAGAGCTGGGTTCGCGGGACCGAGCCGCAGCCACAGCCTGGGCCTGTTCAACGGCAAGCTCCTCATTGATTTGAGCCAGTCGCTTTTGAAGATTTTCATCCGAACGGCGCTCTCTGGCAGCACGGGCCAAATGCTGTTGAGCCAGTTCCATATTTTTGCGCTGGTAGTGAATCTCTCCCAATGCCATTAAAGCAGAAACATTTCTGGGCTCCACACTCAGGACCTTTTCAAGGTGTCTCAGGGCATGGGTCTGTTCTTGATCCCGATAGAATATAAGCCCTAAGGTCAAATGGGCATCCACCAACTCAGGGTTTAAGCGCAAGGCCATTTGGAAGTTCTCCATAGCTTTTTCCGGCTCACCCATAGCCCAGAAAACTCGGCCCTGTTGGTAGACCAAAAGCGCTTCCCGGGGAGCTTTTTTGAGAGCCAGATCAATCATCCAAAGCGCCCTAGGCAAGGCGCCTTGCTTTTCTGCAGCCAGACTCAGATAATAAGAGCCCCATGGAGCCACATGCTCCCGTTGAGCAAGGTGGTTGCCGATGGCCTCAACCTGAGTCCAGCTGCCGGCTTTCACGCAGGCACTCGCCATCTGAATGATCCGACGCCATTGAGCTTCGTTCTCCCAAGAGCTTGAATTCCCAGGACAGTCCCGAGAGCCCGAGCGTGAGGCCCGCACACTCTCTCCTTGAACACCTTCCAAATACTGGGCGACATCAATCGCCTGCTGGTTGCGAGTAGCACAGCCTGAAAAGAGAACCATGAGCCCAAGGGCAAAGAATTTACGAATCATGTTCCTGCCCTCCTAGGAAAGCTGGGCAACGTTATCTCAGGGGCCACAACCTCAACGTGAAGCTCCTGTCTCTGTCGCATATTCAACTGGTCCAGCTCGCTCTGCAGATCTGCAATCGTTCCATCTCTTAGCTGCATCCTCTTGGCGGCAGCCAAGGCCTGAGCGATTGTGTCAACGCTCTTTTCCTCCATGGGGATGGCTAGGTTTTCTAGTTCATTCCTGAAGATAGGCTCATCTGATGCAGTCAGACCGGTTGGCAGGGGCATTTCGCGAAGGGCCTTAACAAAGTGATCGTAGCAGCCAGCCAGTCTACGCATGGCCTTAATTGAATACTCAGGGTCCCCAAAACGGATTGTCGCCTGATAGGCCTGTTGAGCCTTTTCTAGCCTCTCGGTCTTTATCCCTAAAACCAAGGCCACTCTCTCTGCCCTTGATCTCAAGCTGGCGCTAACAAATTCATCTTCTAGAATCCTGGCTTGATAGTACCTGGCCTGAGCTCTCGCCCGAGGAGAGGCCGTGCGGCCCATATTTAGAACACCTCGTGCACGAGCAAAGGCCTCTGTGGGCTTGTTCTCTTCATAGAGTTTCTTGACTAGGCTTGCTGCCGCAAGGCTGGCCTGAGGTTGACGTCCCGAAGCTGCTATCTGCTCAGTCAGCTCCCAATAGCGACTCTGAGCACCAGTGCTCTCAGCCAATCTCCATTGGCTCTCTAAAGCCTTAAAGCTCACCTCAGGATCCCCAGAGCTGACCAACTGAGAATACAGCCTCTGAGCCTCTGCCAATTCCCCACTGAGAGCTAAAAAGTCCGCGGCCAGAGCCAGCCACTTGAGTTTGGCCTTTGAGTCCACTTGAGCCAAGGTTCTCAGCACAGAAGCGGCCTCTCCAAGCTGAGCCATGCTTTCAAAAGTTTGCGCCGCCCGCAAAAGAGCGTTGGTCGCCTGCTCAGACTCAGGAAATAGCCTTTGGAACTCCACCGCATCTCTGGCTCCATCCATAAAGTTTTGCACCCTAAACTGGAGTTGAACAGCATTCCACCAGGCCTTTTCGGCCAACTGAGATTTTGGATTGTCCAAAGCAAACTGCTTATAACCCTGAATGGCCTGAGTGTACTCGCCTCTTTCCTCCTGAGTCTGGACCTCCATAAAATAGGCCTGCTCATAAATATTCTCGAGATTCTTCTGTCTTTCTGGGTCCAGTGAAGATCGAGCCCCAAGGAGTTCTGCTGCGTACTTTTTAAGCCCTGTATAGTCTTTTTTCAGATTTAAAATATCTAAGTAGAGATCTTGGGACTTAAGCCCTCTTGCCTCTCCTGAAAACTGCTGACCCAGCCGAAGAAAAACGGGTCCTGCCTCATCATACCTGCCCTTTTCATAGGCTATAAAGGCCACTTGGAATTCCACATCCAAGCGAAATTCCCCTTTAGGATGGTTATCCACATAGCTTTTAGCCAATTCATGAAAGGACTTTTCATCAGCATCCGACCACCTTGCTCCTTCCCCCACGGCCATCTGCAAGCTCAACAAGGCCGCGTAGCTAGCATCGTGTCCTAGAGCTCCCTCACTGCCAGCCCGGCCCCCGACAATCGCATACTGTTCGCTGGCGCGACGAAACTGATCACGCTGAAAGAGAAGCTCTGCGTAAGCAAATCGAGCCTGGTCGGACTCTTCTCCTTTAGGATTGCGCTCAAGGTATATCTCAAAAGCCTTCTCGGCTGACTCAGCAAAAATGCTATGCTCGCGATTATTTCTCCAAGTGCGCAGCCATTTTCCAGCTAGCTGAAGAGAGGTCTGATTCAGAAGCTCCTGACAGGATGAGGCGACCTCGGAGTTCTGGGCCTGCTGATGCCTCATCCAACGACTGTTTTCCGCACAGAGGGCATGGAACTGACTCAATTGCCCCACGGCTTCTCTTCTCAGTCGCATATTTTCATAGTTGTGAACCAGATCATTGTGCGCCTCAGCTAGGAGGTCAGATAAACGAAGGTTGCGAATAAAGTCGTTAAGCACCACCTTCTTTTGTTCGAACTTTCCATGATGTGAGTACAATCGCGCAAGTCTCAATAGACTTTCATCCGGACCCAACTCGCCGGCTTGACGAGTAAAGTATCGGTAGGCCTCTTGAGGCAATCGCACTTCACTGAAGAACAGGGTCATATCGGTCAGAGCCTCCCGACGGAGATCCAACCGAGCATCAGCTCCAAGCTCTGCCACCCTCCGCCCAAACTCAACAACTCGCTCCAACTCCCTCAGAGCTGCCTCTGTATCGCGCAAATTGTAGTGTGACCAGGCTGCCTTATAAAGCCCATAGGGGTAGACACGAGATTGCGGATAGTTTTTGATCTGGTCGAAGTGCTCAAGAGCTTTAGCAAAGTCCTGACGATCAAAGTTAATCTCTCCCACTGCCAAGTGAGCATCGGGAATAAGCGGAGACCTTGGATAAGACTGAATCAACTGAAGATACCTCTGCTCAGCCTGCTTGCCCTGCCCCACCTGTTGTCTGGCAAAAGCATTATTGAATATCACTAAGTCCATCTGGTTGTATCTAGGGAAGCTCCTTTGAATGCGTTCGTAGACGTCAATGGCCGCCTGAATAGACTGCCGCCCCTCGCGGTTTCTCATCTCTCTGGGAAGAAAGCTCACTCCCTGATCTGAGCTTCGATGCAGGTCGAAAAATCGCTCTGACCTTGCCCTGCGCATATACAGATCCCCCAGTCGAAGCCACAGATCAGGCTCGATTTCTTTGCCCCTTTCTCGGCGAATCAACATTTGGAGCTGTTCAACAGCCCTCTCCTCAACAGAGGTGACGAGAAGTTCTGTCTTCAGAGCTCGCATGTCATTGCCCTGCTCATCCCCTTCCACCATCCGAAGAGACTCAATGGGATTCTGGCTCGTGGCAGAACGGGACCCCTGCGCCAAGGCCGGAGTGGCACCTAGCTGCCATAGGCTCATAGTCCCCACTATAAGGCAGAAGCCATGAGAACGAATCTTGATTAAATACCTAAACCCCTTCATTTAACTCCTAAAGCCACCTAAGGCGCCATGGTTGCAAGCTTCATGTCCGCGTAGCCAGCCATGGACGAGGTGTACATTACCTTTTTCAAAATATCGTAATTCAACCGGCTATCGGCCTGCATCACTACGGAGCCTCCAAACTCATGCTCCACATTGACCTCAGCAATTTGTCTTGACCTGCTTGCGTGTCGATCAAGCTCCTCAAAAAGTGGCCGGATAAAATCACTGTCATTTTTGTCTAAAAGATCCTTCTCGATTTCACCAGCCTCGAGCTCTATAACTCTTCTGTCATCTACGTAAATCCCATCCAGAGCCACTACTAAACGCAAGGCCTCAACAGGCTGCGTATAGGAAGTTGAATAGGGCAAATCCAAATCATGGTGGGGGGCGATATGAACGGCGCTTGTGGAATAACTCTTAAGAAGAAAAACGATCATGATGGTGAACATGTCCACCATTGCCGTCAACTGAAGAACAAAAGCAGCTCTTTTATTATTTTGTTTCATCCGTGCAACAACTCGTCGCATGCTCATTTAAATTCTCCTTAATCCTATCCTCATCCCTCAAGCAGGTTGCCAAACAGAACATCTGGAAACATCAGCTGGGTTTCGGCGGTTTCCTGAGTCGCCTCATCTATCACTGTAAATCTTAAACTTTCATCTCTAGGGGTCCTTGCCTCATCAATCACTTTTACAATGTCTCGATAGGCCACAGAGGGGTCTGGCCTTAAATCCAAGCGAAAAATTTGCGGATAAGAGGACTTAATAGAGGCCAGCTCCCTATTGAGCCCCTCTAAGTCCCACTCTCCTTCTCCAGACCTCTCCTTATTCCAGCTCCGAATAACCCGTCCCGCTTGCTCAACTTTTAAGTCAAAGCCTTTTTCAGACATCCCTAGGGTGATGAGCACAGGGCGCTCGCTCCGGTCTCTATCTTGGGCAATCGCCCTCTCAACTACTTGAGGTAAGGGGCTTTCAATGATCACCACCCGAACAAACTCAGTCGATAGCAACATGATTGGAATGAGACAGACCATCAGCGCCAACATGGGCGAAAGATCGAGTTCAAAAGTCTCGTCTTCCTTATTTTTTAGATCTGGCTTAATCCTATGACGCATAATTAGGCCGTCCTTGCTGTGCTGGAGGGCGGCTGTGTGGCCAGCCTATTCATCTCATGGTTCATCATCATGGGGGTATAATGTCGAGTGGTCAGCAGATCCACAACCTTGGCCGAATGTTCAGACACCTCTTCGAGTAGACGATTCTGCCGAGAGTGCAAAACTGCATATGCCATCATCACTGGAATCGCTACGGTTAGCCCCAGTGCTGTGGTGTTCATGGCCACCGATATCCCCTGTGCCAAAAGCTCTTGCTTTTGCGCCGGATCTGCTGAGCTCACCGCCTGAAAAGACATAATTAAGCCATGAATTGTCCCAAGCAGCCCAGTCAATGTCGCCACATTTGCGAGCATGGCCAAGTAGCCTAAGCGCTTGCCCAAGTTAGGAATAATCTCCGCCAACGCGATGTCCAATCCTTGATTGATTCCATCATCGTCGCGATCTGCTCTTTGCAAGACGCCTTTGACCACATGAGCGAGGGGTGCCTTTTCATTGGCAGCACAAAACGTCACTGCCTCTTCAATTTGATCGTTGAGAACCAGGCTTTTCACCTGCTTCATAAATTGATCTGTCTTAATGGCATATTCAAAGAACAGAACCCTGACACGATCGATGATTATAGCCAAGGCAGCCAAGCCCATCGCAACGATGATCACACCTGCGACTCCTGCACTAGCGAGAAACTCACCTATCGAACCCATGTACTCCCCCTTTTTTCCGCGCTCTCGGAGTACATGCACAATTTGGCGCTTATAAAATTTTATTCAAAACCTAATTTTTAAAAATCATTCCACCTTACTTCAAATCTAATTCTCACCTGCCCCACTAGGCTGCATCAGACCTCTTGGAGTATTCAGTAATAAATTTCTGTGTTGAAGGATTCAGGTTTGTGAACCGAACCCCGTACATCACAGGAGCCTTTTTATCTTTCACACCTTCTACATGTTTCTTGCTGACGACTTCACAAATTGCATTGAAGGGCGGAACCCCATCTCCTGGCTTGAAGTGCAGGTACAAAACCTGACCGGGAGTCACTTCAGAGTTTTCCATCACAAGTCCCGCCCCTCCTGAACTGATCTCCACTCCCTGACCCTTCCAAACCGAGTGGTTGTCGTGGATAAGAATAGTGCTATTGAAATTGACTCTGCGGTGCCGGCGCCTGAAAAAGACCTCCTGAATCTCGGGCATCAAGGTCTGCTTGAGCTTTTGGATGGACTCATTAGAAAAGGGATCCAAATCGGCCACCCTCATCCAAGTATCCATTCCAGGGCGCCATGCAAAATCAAATTCAAAAACCACCCTCTGTTGGAGCATTTTCACTACGTCGGTGTAGGCAAAGGGGCCAAATTTATTTTCGCCCTTCAGCACATACCACTCAGCATTGGCATCAGAGGCCTCGGCATTGACCTCTGGCCCAGATGTGGAATCCCCACCAGCCTGAACTTGAGCTGAGGTCCCTGATGATGCTGATGTCGGGCTTTGGGGGGTAGCTTGGCCGCCCGCTTTAGGGGGAGGAGCCGAGGGTTTAATATTTTTAAGCTGATCCGCCAAGGCTGCATACTCGATCAGCATCACCCAGTCGGCTTTGACTTCATCATAAAGATAGTCTGTCAGAGCCAACTCATTGGCCTTCACTTTATTCACGATTTCAACTAAGCCAAATGGGCCCTGCTGTTCTCCATTTTTCGCAACATAAAAATGTGTTTGTCCACTCATTCATTTCTCCTCGATGAGAGGTCAACTGACCCAAAAATTTGTTACTAGGCAAAGTATCGGTGAGACAAACGAAAGACTTAAGCCACAGGGTCCAGAAAATATCGATCTGTCTGATATTCTGAGATGCATTGATGAGAACTTCGACAATTTAGTAGAAATTGGGCGCTCAAACTGATATGGGATAAACATCGATGTTTATGTCTGATCCAACTCTATTAGAGAGCATTCTCAAAGAGACACAAGATTCCTCAAAAAATAGGGGCCAGTCGGCAGCTATCTTTGATCTGGACTCCACTATTTTTAATGTGAGCACCCGAACTCAGGTTATTTTACGTCATTTCGCATCACAGCCAGAGGTCCAGCAGCGCTTCCCTAAAGAGGCCGAGCAGCTGGCCTCAGTGGAGACCTGTCCCAGAGACTGGGGGATCAAGGACTGTCTGCAACGACTGCAAATCCAATCTACGGTGGACTTCTTTTTTGAGGTTCGTGACTTTTGGGTCAAACATTTTTTTAGCAACGATTTTTTGGATCACGATCAACCCTACCCAGGCTCTATTGAGTTTGTGCAGACCCTATACAAATCAGGGCTTAGAATTGAATATCTAACCGGTCGAGACCGGCCTCGGATGGGGGAGGGAACTCTAAGAGTCTTAAAAAAATGGGATCTCCCCCTTGACCAGCCCCCACCCCCTCAACTCAGAATGAAGCCACAGCCCAACCTCAGTGATACGGACTTTAAGGTTGAGGAGCTGAAAAATCTGAAAGAGCAGTTTTCCCAGATTTATTTTTTTGAGAACGAGCCCGTGATCATCGAACAGG
The DNA here is from genome assembly GCA_007128005.1 of Bdellovibrionales bacterium. Classification (GTDB taxonomy): domain Bacteria; phylum Bdellovibrionota; class Bdellovibrionia; order Bdellovibrionales; family UBA1609; genus SKYF01. Next base: position 1,793 of record SKYF01000181.1, on the reverse strand, counting down.
TTGAACAGCACTGCCCTGGGGTGAATATAATTTTTATTGACACGGTCCACTCCAAACGAGCAGCCCCCCCTCTTCACTTGCCTAGAATCGAACTCAAGTGACTGCGCGCAGCAGCTAAGGAGGCCGCCATCAGAGAATGGGCAATTTCTCCGCGATCTAAGGCTTTATAGACCTCCTTCACTGGATGAAGTTCCACTTGGAGCTCCTCGAAGGCATCCAGTTGAGGAGAATCAGTGAGCTGACAGTCCAGGGCCAAAAAGACATGCATTCTATTGGATTGAAGGGCTGGATTGGGGTGATGTTGGGCGACAGAAAGCCATTTCTGGCTTGTGTAGCCAGTCTCCTCCTTGAGCTCTCTTTGAGCTGCCTCCAGAGGGGACTCAGTCGCTCCCTCTTGAGCGCTCCAGTTCATACTGCCCCCGGGAATTTCCCAAAAGCTATCTTTTCCTGCATGTCGATACTGACGCAACATCACCATTTGTTGATCGGCCGTCACAGCCAGAGCATGGACCCAATCCGGAAAGTCCATCACATAGTAGCGCGGCATGACTCGACCCTCAGGCAGCTCAAGACGCTCTACTTTTAAGCGAAAAATCCCACTGCCAAAGACTTCTTTACTCTCTAAGACCCGCCAGGGTCGTAGCTTTTTGCTCACCAAATTCTCCCCTACCGAAACTTCAGTGACTTTAGTCCTGAAAGGGGAGATTCTCAAGCCATGAGTTTGTATGTTATTGCCACCCCCATTGGAAACCCGCAAGATCTCAGCTTCCGCGCTCACTCGATTCTTAGTCAGGCCGACCTTATCATTGGCGAGGAGCCTAAAGTCCTGCGTCGAAGGCTCAAGGAGTGGGGGCTTCCCCTAAAGCCAATGGAGTGCTTGAATGAACACAGTCGACAGGGTGACCTGAGTGAACTGGCTGAACTCTGCCTGAGCCATTCCACTGTGGCCTTGGTCTCTGACTGTGGAACTCCAGGATTTTGTGACCCCGGGGCGGAGCTGGTCGCCCTATGCCGGAAAAAAGGGGTCCGAGTTCGTAGCCTTCCCGGCCCTTCCAGCCTTATGGCTTTTTTAAGTCTCTGCGGCCACCGCCTTGACCAATTTGTCTTTCGAGGCTTTTTGCCGGCCGAGACTCAGGCCCGTAAACAGGCCCTCAATGAGCTGAGGAATCTTAATCTTCCCATTGTCCTTATGGACACGCCCTATCGCCTCAAGAAGACCCTTCAGGAAATCCATCAAGTTTGGCCACAGCGAAAGCTGACCATGGGCCTGGACCTCAGCCGAGAGGAGGAGCTCATACTAGAGGGCCGGGCCTCTCAGATCCTCGATTCCCTTCCTCGGGACAAAATTGAGTTTGTCCTGCTTCTGCACAAGATCCAGCAAATTAAGTGACTCACTTTGATACACTGAGGCATTTGCTAAAAGCTGGAGTCCCCTCAAGTTTTTCCAAGGCCTGCCGAAAAGAATGAGGAATGAATTTGTCTAAGGAGTCTCAAATGCAGATTGCAGGAGTACTGAGGAGCAAGGTCAGGCACTTAATTTGTGCTGGTGCCGCCTTATTGCTTCTGAGTAGCTGCGGAGGAGAGGACGGCCTTGACAGCCAGGTCACTGTGCGGATTTCCCCTCAAACTCCCATTGTCATCAATGCTGACTGGAGGGGTTCTGGAGGAGACTCTGGAGGAGGAGGCGGTGAGGAAGGCAGTGATGAAAAGACCTTTAAGGGGCCCTGGTTTAAGTTTGATATGTGGGTGAACAACCAGTCGGATAGGCCTGTTGTCATTGTTGGTGTGGTGCT
>SKYF01000070.1 GCA_007128005.1 Bdellovibrionales bacterium | reverse complement strand
CCAGCGAATACAGCCCTTTTGGTCGGCCTGCACTTCCACATGCCTTTGCTTGGGCAACTCCACTATAAACTTTTGATACTCAGCTGGGTCACGGGTGAGACTGTGAGTGATACATATCTCAAAGGAGTAGTGCCGCATCTCGGACTTTCCCGACCACTGGTTGATGTAGCCCAAATCCTCAAAGGACTCCCCCTTGACAACTCCAAGCTCAAAGTTGCCCCCCTCATCCCCTTTGACAACGTCTCTTGGAGTGGGCTTGGTGCAGGCACTCATCAGCAGGAGCGCTGCTGTCAGAGCAAACACTGCCAAGGCTCGACTTTGAAGTCTTTTAAATGTCCGCATGGTGTGTCTCCAACTTGATGAAAAAATACTGCTGCGGCACTTGCAGGCTGCGGCCAAAGCTTGAATCCTGCTGATTGATCAGATCAGAGCGCACATAGCTGCCCTTCAGGGAAAAGCCCAGGTTCTTAAAACTAAGACCCAAATCAAGCCCAACTCCCTTTCGATTATTGTGTCCTAAAGAGCCACTGTTGTAGGCACTCACCGTGGTGTCGCTCTCGTTGTAAAAGACAAAGACCTCGGGGGTGATCTCAAAACTTGCAAAGTCCACCTTGCCTCCCCCGCGAACCAACTCTCCCCGGCCGAAGGACGTGGGGGCGCTCAGGTTGTGTACGGACTCAAGGCCTGCCTGAAGTTCAAAGCGAGGTGCCAGCCTCCACTGCGAGCTTAAGCCCCAGACCAGTCCATTAAAGCCGTAGGCAAAGCGGGCCGAGGCGGGCGTGGCCCCGGCAGGAAGGTCATTGCCCCTTTGCCCGCTGATAAAGGCCACCCGAGACGGCATATCGACAAACTGATAGTGGGTTACATAGCTCTGCAGTTGCAGGTCCTCCGTGGCCGACCAGTTCAGAGCCAAGCTCTCAGTTAAAAAGTAGGGCAGAGGCTCCTTTTCCAGGCGCTGGGAGCTCTGTGAGCGAGAAGTGGGAATGCTCTGCTGGGCCTTGACTTCCAAAGACCAGTCCCGGCTGATAGGCACAGTCAGGCTCTGAGTCAACCCAGGAAAGGCATGATAAGGCGAAATCACCAGCTCAGAGAGGTAGCAACAGCCCTGGGGGATGGCACCGGCTGAAAGCCTGATAGCATCCCATGGCCTGTACTCAAGCTCGGCCTGTCGCATGTAAAGCCCACGCCCCTCGAGCTCCGTATTGGCAAAGGACGTCTGCTCCCTCTCGCTGGAGAAGTTGAGGTCAAAGGCTGTGAGCACCTGCAGTCGAGGGTGAAAACGGTAGTGAAAGCGGGACTGAATCTGAAACGTAGCCGCCACCTTCTCATCGTTTTCACTGACAAAGGCCGAGCTGCCAATCCCAAAGTTCCACTGCCCCGCAAGCCCCCCCTCCTCGGTCTGGTCTATCCCGGCCCGAATCTGCTGGGCAGGAGCGGAGGCAACAGAGGGGTTTAAAGCTGCCAGACTGCTGTTCTGACTATAATGACTGTTCTGGTTGTTCTGGCTGATATTTTGCGCGAAACTTAAATTTGCACAGGCCGCAAGAAGCCCCAGAGCCCATAGAGGACCCGTCCTTGCGAAAGATAGAGATGAAGGTCTGAAAAACCTAATAATTTTTCTCCTTGATGGCCTTTACTCTCTTTAACTATTCAAATTTCGTTCACAATTTGGCCCGCTCCACCAAATTGGGGCGACTCTGCAACCGCCTAAAACCACTCAGCAAACCCGCTCCCCCAAGATCCTCACCACTCGACTGACCTCTCCCAGCTGTCTTAAAGCGCTCTTTGCTGACAATTTACGTCCAAATGTGCAGATTTGCTCAAATTTGGACCCCAGAATGGAGCCCACAGCCCGTCTTCGTCAAATCCGAATCCTGTCAAAAGATATGTAAATAATACCCACCTTTTGCACCTGAGCCCCCTCTGCCCTTAGTCGTCAAGTGGCAGGGTCCACGCCACCTGAGCTCCTGAGGCGATATAAAAAACCCTCTCTTTTGAGCACAAAGACAGTCTTGCCCTCCGTAGAATGCGACCGCATTGAATCCGGCGGGTAAAGGGCGCGCAGCCGCTCGCCCAAAATCTCAGGGCTTAGGGAATAGTTGGCTCCGGCGAAACCCAAAATGGCCTTGACCCGCTCCTGCACCCCCTCCATTGCCATAATCTCACGAGACAGGGCCTTGTAGGCCTCAGGAGTCCCCACATCCCGAGCCTCACTGATCCGTGCACCAAGGCCGGGCACTTGCGCCTGCAGGGGGTTGATAAGCTTCGTCTCCAACTCTTGAGTCTTAGGGTCGGCCCGCACAACCGCAAGCTTTTCCCCGTCTGTCATCACCTCTCCCCCTGCCTCTGGCGCCTCATCTTGAGCTACATCGCTCACCTGGTACCAAAAAGGCAAAACCCTTGCCTTGGGAATGTTCAGAGCTTGGGCCACCTCATCCTCCACATTTAAAAAGGCCACCTCTGATTGTCTTTGAACGGGCCTGAGCTGAACCCCCCTGTCTCTTAAAAATTCGTTGGCCCAAGCCTGGTTTGAGAGGGCTAAGGCCACCAACTCCATCCCCTGCCTTTCCGCCAAGCCAGCTAAGAACTCAAAGGTCTCTGCCAAAGCCACCCGGGCCCTCTCCCCATATTCTTCATGGCTTGTCGTCTGGGGGTGAAACTCCATGGCATCCATAAATAGTGTCTCCTTGCCGTTCACAGTCGCTGGAGTCACATGAACCTTACCAACAAATTTATTTTGATAGTAAATTTCAACTATCTGATAAAGAGGGTTGATAAACCATGTCAGGGAATTGCCAAAGTTAATGCTACCCGGAGCTGTGCAATCGCCACAGACTTTGCCCAAATAAAGAGAGTCCTCGTTGCGCCTAAAAAATCTCAATTTAAGCCCCTGGCTCTCCTGCAAAACAGCTTGGGATTGAGACCACTGGCCCCCAAAATCTTTGGCCACTGCAGCTAGGCTATCTATGATTTCATCGGGATAAAATTTAAAGTGCTTCTCGCCAAGCTCCTTGACCGGCACCCCTAGGTTGCGCTGAACTTCCTTGCCCAAAAGCTGGTAAGCCCGACTGCCTTTGCCAAACTCCTCTACAAAGCTCGCCAAAAGGGCTTGTGCCTGGTCAGGTCTATGAATGGAAATCCATGCCTGCTCATCGGCAAAAATCTGATCCAAGGGGTAGGAGCTCAAAACGCGGGCCTTGGGATACTTTTCTGCCCCTACCAGATGCTTAGTGATCCAGTGTTGCAGACTTCGCGGTCCAAACTGATCGGCCAGCTCATCCACATTCTTTCGCTCAGACCCCGCCGTGAGGAAAACTCGCCCCCTCTCGTCGCGCAGAACCAGCTGTTCTCCGGCCTCAAATATGTAATCAAGGCTGGAGAATTGGGTCCAGTCGACCTTGAGCATTTTCCCCAGGTTCAACACCCACTGGGCTCCCTCGCTGACCAGACCTTGCTGGCCAAGATCTGTCTTAAGCCAGCTCTCCAGAAAGTCCTCCAGATAATAGGCAATTGCTTTCTTATGTTGTGGGTCAGACTTAGCTAAATCCATAAATGTGCCCATAAGCCCCCCCTTTGTTCCTCCTCTGAGAGCTTCTTGCACAGCCTCTACCAACTCCTGACTCAGAGGCTTGCCCGGGGCCAGCTCCCAAGACTGCAAATCAATCAACTCCTGCATGGCCTGTAAGGGATTACCAAACTCCATAAAATAGTCGTCTGAACCAGCTACGCCGGTAGAGGGGTGATATGGACTGGCCTTCAAAGACAAGAGCCAAATAGCATCATCTAAATACGAGCGGCCCATTTCCTCAAACTGATACAAAAAAACAGAGTAGATTTTTCTAAAAACCTCATGAAACCCAGGCACATAAGGGTGATCCATATTGTTGGCCCCTAGGTAAAGGAGCCTCTCAATCACTTCAGCCCTAAAAATCGGCGACCTTCTAGCAGGAGCTTCAGCATCTAAGCCGGAACTGCGCACCCTCAGCCGAGGGTACTCATACACCACAAAGCCTTCCTCTTCTTTGACCTTAAAGCCCAAAGCCGAAGCCAAAAGAGGGAAGTCCTCAATCTCAATTTTTCCCGGGTTCTCACCCAGCCTGCGCAAAAAGGCCTTCTTTTCCGTCAAGGAAGGCTCACTCAACAACTCTACACAAGCTCTTCCCTCTGCCCCTGCACCCTCGGACTGAGCCACAACCTGCTCCTGAAGCCCAAAAAAAGCGGTGCAAACAAAAACAATAACTATTCCAATTTTGCCAAACACCCTCACTCCTTTTACCTTTGCTCCATCAGCTTCATCAACCAACCTAGGCCTAAAGCCGATCTAATGTCAGGATTCTGTTTCATGATCTCGATTTCGAAGGGGCTAAATTTCAACTCTTGATCGACAGCCAGAGAGTGAATAACTCTGACCAGCTCAACTTCCTCTACCCGCCAACGGTAACCTTTCGTTGGTTCAACGTATTTAAAGTCCAGCTTCTCCAAAATCTCTAAAACGTACTTTGTAGCCACGCGCTGTACGATACCAGTCGTCTTCGAATTCAGAAGCTCACGCCTACTACGGATAGCGATATGATAGGCTCTATCATTGAAACTATTCATGACCGCCAGCAAGTCGTACCGAGTTTTTCTTTGGAACTCTTCGATATCAAATTCCCAATTTGGATAAATATCATAAAACTTAAAACTACGAGACAAGGTCTCGCCAAGCGACATTAAGGCGAGATCAACCTCATCATAATTCACTTTAGTGGAGGCTTCCAATCTCTCAGGAACTTCAGCCTCAAGCTGCTTGTAGGCTTCACTGATCTGCTGAAAAGCCCAAGAAGTACCCCCGCGGTCAGGATGAAGGACTTGGGCGGCTTTCCGGTAAGCCTGCTTCAACACCGCCAGATCGACCCCAGTCCCATTGGCCGGAAGCCCAAGGCGTTCAAACATATTCAGAGAACTTAACTGATAGGGCCCACGGTCGCTCAGCTTGGCATTACAAGCCCCTTCAACCCCATCACTACCTGCAAAGGCAGAGCCGGGAGCCATGAAAGCAAACAAATGAAAAACCAAAACACAGAAACCGAAGAGCCTAATTGAGACAGACATCTCACCTCCTCTAAAACTTGATATTTCTAATCCTTTGAGATCAGAAAACATTGAATGGTCATAAATATAAGTCTTTTTGGCGCAAAGCGCTATCTTCTTGCCGCCTTATGAAGTTTTTCCAGGGAATCCTAACAAACTCCCCAAAAAACCAACCGCCAAAGGCATTTTTGGGCAGGATGAGGCAAATATATACTCTAATTCCAAAACTTAACAACTTCGTCATACAGCCGAACCGCATGTTCATGGATCTGTTTATCGGTCAAATCATCTATAACCCGCCAAACTATCTCACCCGCCTCATTAATGAACACATCTATAAAAGCACCCTCTCTCAGATCTTCAGAAAGAATAGCGTGTCCATCAACACTTCTAGACCCCTCAACCAATATCTCGAACTGCCTTCTAATATCAGATGCATTAGCATCAACGAGCGTTCTCTCAACAAGAGACTCTATAACTTCGTCCCGAACATTAATGATAGTTTTTTTTGCCTCAATTCTTTTTAGAAAAAGGCTTTTGACCATAAGCTTATACATGTCCCTTATCTCGTCTCTGGTGAACTCTCCATAGAAAAATATGTAATCGATCCCTCTCAAGTTAGCCTCTGAAAAAACATGTGCTGCCTCAGCTGCAGCATTACCATTTGATCTTTCTCTAGCCAGCTCTATGAGCCTGCTTCTCATGAACTCACTATGCTCGAATGCACTCAACTTCCCCAACTCCTCTCTTGAAAACTCTGGGAACCTATAACTTCCGTCTGGATTTCTTACGGTCATATCTTGAAAAACATTGTCAGTTAGAACCAACAGCTGCCCATCCAAGTCGGCCTCATTCCCCTTAAAATCCCTTAACTTTTTCGCTTCACGAAACTGTAAAAGACCCTCTTTTAGGGCGCTATGACCCTCCCCTGTAGCTCGAAGCGCTTCATCAAAGAGAATTATCCCATATCGATTTTTCATCATATAATCCAAAAGAATTGAAGGCTCCTCAGAGCGAACATATCCAGCAGGGGCACCCTTCATAAATGAAGCCATCGCCTCCTTTGACTGAAGAAACTGAGCCTCGGCTCTCAAGATAGCATCAGCACTTCCGATAATTCTTGCAGCAACTTCTGCAAAGTAAGTCTTACCAGTCCCCGGCTTTCCAATTAACAAAAACGTCGCCATTGGCCCTTTATCGCGCCCGAACCCCTCGACTGCCCTTCTATAAACAGTTAAGAAAGTTTCTACAACCTCCTCGTGGCCCGCATACTTCTCCCTAAAATTTCTTCTAATTTGATCCCAATATCTATCCCTCTCTGATATATCTAGAACTTCAAGTTTTAGCCTTTCAGTTAACACAAATCTATTTACATTAGACATCTGTTCTTTATGTTTCACCACAGCGACATCCACAAGATCACCAATACTCAATCTCACCATCTTTTGTTGGCTATCATTACGCTCAGAAATCCAATCTTTAATCTCTCTCTTAACTTCCGACAGCCTAGCATCCACCTCTCTAAAATTTACAGAGCTTACTCCTTGCATCTTTTCAACTGCGTCAAACAGGTCATTTATACGGTTTCTTAACTGACTACTGACAGCAAACCCTTCTACCTCTGAGGCTATCCGTTTGACTTCTCCCTCGAGCCTTGCCCATTCGTTCAAGGCAATTTCCCTATAGACTTTATGTCCAACCCCCACTGCCTCTCCCATTTGCTGCAAATCATTAAAAACAACAGCTATCCTGCTTTTCAATTCCGGAATCTCCTTAGGCTCAAACATACTTCTTGCCCTGGCCACGTTCAGCATCGCTTCTTCTAGTATTTCCATAGCGTTTTTTGTATAACCCTCCCCAGACCTTTTTATAAAGTCCTTGGAAAGCTTTATCGCAGCCTTAATGACCTCATCGGGAACAAAGACCTCGTGTTCCTTGGCAATCCGCAATGCCTCCAATCTTAAGGTGGAAAAATTTGCAACCTCTTGAAAATCGATTCGATGAATGCTCCTTTCTCCTGACTTGAGATGCTCCGAAACGGAGGTATAATGGCGATTTGCTACGGCCCCCACAAGACGAACATTATCCAGTTGCTCCCTTTCAATTCTCCGCGATAAGGCGTCAAAAACCTCAAGTGGCAGCCGGTGAAGGTCATTAACCGTCTCAGTTGAGGATGAAGCCAAAGGATGCAGTGAATCGACAAAGATAAGAACTGGACCCACTTCAGACTCACTACTTATTTCAGTAAAGAGCTTATCTACAAATGTCTTTACGTCCCGATTTTTTCCCGCTTTTACGTACTTATCCAGCTCCCGTTCTACCGACAATATGTTAATCTTTAAGACTCTATATTCCGCGAGCGAAGGAACATCACCTCGCCCTATCGCCTTAGCAAACGAATCCATACCGGTAGTCACACCGACACCAGAATCGGCAGAAATCAAAGAAACCTTTTTGTCCTTGTCTGCTAAAGCTGAAAGCGAAGATTTCAGTAAGGGATGAATATCTGGCGCGCTAGGATTGCTTATCTGTCTGGCAACAAGGTCCTCCGAAACAGCATGAAGGGTCCGCGCACGCTTGGGATCAATTGGTGTTGGTGTCTGAGCCACCCGATTGGGGTCTAAGCGCATTCCTCCGGGCCTGAAGTGTTCTTCGACTTTGGCTCTCGCACTCAAAACTTTTTGCAAAAACTCTTCTCTTGCGGTGGGAGTTTCGCTCCCTCCAGGCCGCTCCGAGTGAATCCTTGCTATCTCGCCTTGAATTTCGCTAGGGTCTCTCGTCGCTATAGCCTCCTCTAATTGTATTTTTCTTGCCTTTAGCCTAGATATTTCTTCCAAGTCCTGCGGACTATTACCCTGCAGCCTTAGGATATTTTGACTGATTTCATCCCACTCGTCCATATACTCCCGGACAGGGTTCGATTTCCAAGACCTAACGAAACGGACCGTGCTACCGACAGTATTCTGGACCGTTTCGAAAAGTGCCTTTAGACCTCTCGCATGAGCCGGAGGTGAAAATACAATGCTTGTAGAAAGGACTATAGCCATAAATATGACTGCCCCTGAACTTATGATTTTCTTTTTTCTACAAGACGTGTAGAATGTCATAACTCATTCTCCCAGTAAATATAATTGGAGTCGTCCTTCATTTGGTTGTATTTCTCCAAAAACAGCTCCTGCAATAACTGGGCCGCATTGGCCTCAGTAATCAAACGGCATGATCTCGCCAAAAGAAATTCGACAGCAATGCTCTGATCCTGATGTTCCATTTTGAGTCTCGGCACCTCAGGGCGAATCCCACCGAGAATCCACCAACTGTAATCACCCTCACTGATTCCAAAAAACTTTTGGACTTGGTCATGAGATAAATGGAATGAACAAATAGATCGAGAGATCCCCACAGCGCCCCCCAAAGCCTCAATGGTCGCTGCAATTAGCAAATTAGCCCGAATGATTTCCTCACTCGTTCTTAGAGAAGGGGAACTAAATATAAAATTAAAATTGTAAATAACACTCTGGTAGTGGTCATAGAAGAACTGTCTAGGGCTCTGAGAAATCGCCTCCACGTTTTTGCTTGGGTCCCACTCTGCTGAATCAAATATGGGCGCTGCAAAATCACTGAAAAGAACCTCAAGCTCTTCTCTAATCGATTGGAAGTAGCCTTTAGGTAGCCCTAAAGCCCAAGTTCTCTGGCTGCTATTGAGGGAAGGCCCTAGGAAGTTGTCAACAAACTCTTTTTGAAACTCCTCGTTCTGACGGTCAATGTAGGCAGAAAGACTATTGCCTGCTGCTTGACTATACCAATCCTCAAAGTTGAGTGCATTCAACCCTTCATCTAGCTCATTGTAGAGAAGGTGAACAATGTCTGCGTAATACTCTTGATCTACTTGCTTTCTCAGTGGCACGCCAAAAAGACTACTAAGACGACTTATAAAACCTTCCGCTGGGGCCAAGCGCCTGATTGGCTGAAAAATAGCCTCACCACTTTGAGATTTTATTTCCCTACAGTAATCAACTCCACCCTTAAGAGGAAGTCTAGGCGGATTGAAACTAAGACTTCTTCCCCAGCGCTCACGAACAATTTGCCCCGGTCCTGCCTTTGAATCAGGCCCACACAGTGAAGTGAGAAGGTGATAATGCACTATGCCCTGAACCCTCATTCCACGATAGGTTTCGGGGTACCACTCATCGTCTATACCATTGCGTCTTAAGTGGTGTCGAAAATCCATAAAAAACCGATATCCCGGGGGCAGTGACGTAAAATAGGGCGGCTGGGCTGAAAGACCGCCTAGAGACCGAGGGTCGTTTTGCACACCTGGCTGAAATTTTACAGGCTTTAGCCGCTTGGTAACCTGGTCGATTTCAACCAAAAAACCTCGTTCAGTGAGATGAAATGCAAGGGGGTTAAAAAAGCAGTCCCGATCAAAGACTCCACTTTCTCCCCAACATACACCTGGCTCTAATATCAACCCCCTCTGAATATTTTCGAAAAGATCAAGGGCCTGACCCAAACGCTGGTCAAGAGTCCCCCGAGAGTTGAGACCCATCATTTGATCCAGAACCCT
>SKYF01000101.1 GCA_007128005.1 Bdellovibrionales bacterium | reverse complement strand
TGGTGAAGTCTCCACAGGGCTTGATAGGACTCTGCTGGAATGGGTCCATCTAAAGTCAATGTGCCGTCAATGTCAGTGAAGAGGATCTTGATCTTTCCCTTAAACTCACAGTGTCTCTTAAGACTTTCTTCAGTTTTGAGGTCAGCTGATGTCATGACTTATGTCCCCCCACTAAATGCAATGAGTCAAGGGTGAATTCGCTTCGAGCTTAAAGAAATGCTTGAAAGTTGTGACTCCTATCTATCTTATTAGGGGTGGATTGCAAAACTGAATTTTAAGGGAGAATCCATGGCCAAGAGGTCTAAGGAGTCCGGGAAAAAGCTAGTGATTGTGGAGTCACCCACCAAGGCTCGCACGATTCGCAAATTCTTGCCCAAGGATTATGCGGTGGAGTCCTGCATGGGTCATGTTCGAGACCTTCCTCAATCGGCCAAAGACATTCCGGAAAAGTACAAAAAGCAAGCCTGGGCCAATTTAGGGGTGAATGTGGATGAGGATTTCGCTCCCATCTATTGCGTGCCCAAAAACAAGACTAAAATTGTTAACGAGCTTAAAAGCAAACTGAAGGATGCCGACGAACTTATTCTAGCCACGGACGAAGACCGCGAAGGAGAGAGTATCAGTTGGCATTTACTGGAGCTTTTGAAGCCGAAGGTCCCTACAAAGCGCATGGTCTTTCACGAAATCACCAAAGAGGCCATTGAAGAAGCTCTAGAGCACTTTCGTGATGTGGATGAGAATTTGGTTAGGGCCCAAGAGGCGCGAAGGATTTTGGACCGCCTAGTGGGCTACACAATTTCTCCCTTGCTGTGGAAAAAAGTGGCCTATGGGCTTTCTGCCGGGCGTGTGCAATCAGTGGCTTTAAGGCTCTTGGCGGAGAGAGAGCACGAACGAATTCGCTTTCACAAGACTCAGTACTGGGGCCTCTTGGCGCGGAACAAAAAAGAGGGAATTGATTTTGAAAGTCGCTTGGTCTCTGTTGGGGGCTTAAGAGTCGCTCAGGGTAAGGACTTTGACAGCGAGACGGGGCAACTGCCTGAGGACAAAAAGAAGCACTTGTTGCACCTAAAAGCCAAAGAGGCCGAAGCTCTTCAGCGCAGGCTGCAGGGACAGGGTTGGTTGGTGGAAGATGTGGAGGAAAAACCCATCTCACGCAAGCCCGCTCCTCCATTCATTACATCCACCCTGCAGCAGGAGGCCAACCGCAAACTGGGTCTGACCTCTCGGGAGGCTATGGAGGTGGCGCAAAAGCTCTACGAACGTGGGTTTATCACCTATATGAGAACAGACTCACCCTCACTCTCTAAGCAGGCCATTCAGGCCGCCAGGGAGTCGGTGAAGAGTCTTTATGGTGGAGATTACTTGCCCTCAGAGCCCAGAGTTTATTCTGGTAAGAAGGTGAAGGGGGCCCAAGAGGCCCACGAAGCCATTCGTCCAGCTGGAGTGCAGTTTGTCAAGCCGGAGGATTCAGGGCTTACAGGGAGTATGTTTCGCCTCTATGATCTGATCTGGAAGCGGACTGTCGCCAGCCAGATGGTCAATGCGCGTATTAAACAAGTCAGTGTTCGCTTTAAGGTCGAGGACACTCGCTTTTCCGCATCTGGTATGACGATTGAGTTTCCAGGCTTTTTGAAGGCCTATGTAGAGGGAAAGGATGATCCGGATCAGGCGCTGGAGGACAGGGAGGTGCGCCTGCCTCAACTAAAGGTAGGAGACAGTGTGTCCTGTTCTGGTATAAGGGTCACCGAGCATGAGACCAAGCCTCCGGCTCGTTACACGGAAGCCTCTTTGGTGCAGATGATGGAAAAGGAAGGCATTGGCCGTCCATCCACCTACGCCGCCATTATCACCACCATTCAGGATCGGGGCTATGTGCGCAAGGTGAACAATGCTCTGGCCCCTACTTTTACAGCCATGGTGGTGGCACAGCTTCTGCAAAAGTATCTGCCAGATTATGTGGACCTGGGCTTTACCTCTGAAATGGAGAGGTCTCTAGACAGTATAGCCCAGGGGGATTTGGACTTAGTCAGCTATCTTTCGTCGGTTTACTTTGGGTCAAAGGGGCTAAAGAGTTTGGTTGAGAGGCAGGAGAAAGCCATTGACAGTGAGCAGTCTCGGTCCATTGCTCTGGCGGGTTTGGAAGAATTCAGCTTTCGTGTGGGGCGTTACGGAGCCTATGTTTGCCGACAGGATAAGGGAGAAAAAAAGGAGGTCTGCGCCTCTCTTCCGGACAACCATTTTCCCGCTGATATCACGAGTGAGGTGGCCAACAAGCTGATTGACCAAAAGATCAGTGGTGTGGATGCCTTGGGCGCAGACCCAGAGTCTGGGCTGCCTATTTACGTGCTCACAGGTCGTTATGGGCCCTATGTCCAGCTGGGTGACTTTGATAAGGACAATGACAAGCCCAAGCGTATGAGTTTGCCCCAGGGCATGGATCCCGAGAATGTCCGCCTGGACCAGGCCTTGGAGCTTCTGCAGCTGCCCAAAAGCTTAGGGCCCCATCCCGAGACCGGAAAAGACATCAAAAAGGGCTTGGGGCGCTTTGGTCCCTATGTGGTTCACGAGGGGGATTTTCGCTCTATTCCTAAAACAGACTCCATATTTAGTGTGGATTTGACTAGAGCGCTAGAGTTACTTGCCCAGGAGAAAAAAGGCCGAGGGCGAGGGGCCTCTGCGCTGAAGGAGCTAGGAGTTCACCCAGAAAGTGGTGAGAAGATTGAGGTTTTGAGTGGCAAGTACGGACCCTATATTAAGTATGCCAAGAAAAATATTTCTCTACCTGAAGAGGTCAAGCCAGAGAGCTTCACTTTGGAACAGGCTCTGCAGTTGATTGAACAAAAGCTTGGAGCCAGAACGACTAAGCCCAAAACCAAGTCTAAGGCCAAGACCAAGAAGAAGGCCAAGGCGAAAGGAAAAAAAACTAAGAAGGTCAAGGGCTCTGCGGGCTTGACGTCTGAGGCCACACAAAAACCTCAGCCAAAACAGGTACAGAGAATTAAGAAGGCAGGGTTAAAAAAGGTGGCGGCAACAGAGAGAACCCAGACCCCTTAAGTGGGACGGGGTGCATATATAATACGATGCGTTATAAAGTGACTGGCGCGCCAGTCACTCCAGAGCAAATGTTGCAGTGGGTTGTTTCAAACTGAGAATGCTGCAGATGGGGCTAGATTTATCCTTAAATTTGTTCAGGAAAAGCAGAAAAATCTCATCTCTTCGAGTACAATAAACCGATAACTGTTCGTCGGTATTTAGATATTATTGAATATGTTTTCTGTGGACAAGAGAAAGGAACAGTCATGTCAGCAGTCGGTGTGCAAGAAAAATCTCAGATGACAAAGGGCCCTCTGGGGCTATTGACCTCAGCGGGAGGCTTCTCAAACCTTTGGTTGAGCCTATTGGTGGTATTTGGGCTCGTTGGTTCGGTAGCTATTGCCCAACTTATGACGCGCTCAGAGGTTCGAAGGGAGCTCAATTGCGCCACTTTGAGGCCCATTCAAAGCAAGTTCTATGAGAAGCACATCGTTCATTCCGCCGAGAGTAAGCAGATCCGGGATCGGGCCGTGGAGCAGTTTGTTAAGCGGCTGGACCCCATTCGCCTCTATCTGACAGAGCCAGATGCCAAGGAGATAGAAAAACTTATGGGTAACCTCTCTGAGCAGCTGTCTCGGCGTAATTGTGAGGCCATCAAAAAGGCCCATCAGCTTTACTCAAGACGGGTAGCTGAGCGAGCAAAGTATGCCGAGACCTATCTGGGATCAAAGTTCAAGTTTGATCCCAAAACAGAGATTTTGCTGGATGGAGAAAAGCGAGGCCGGGCCAAAACCCCTGCTGCAGCACGAGCTTTCCACGAGAAGTATATGCAGTATCAAGTGTCCATTCACTTGGCCACTGGTACAGAATTAGAGGAGGCCAAGGCCCAGGTTGTGCGCAACTACGAGCGGATTCAGAGGCGAGTGGAGGGGACTTCTGAGGAAGATCTTTTCTCCATGTTTTTAGATGCCTATGCTAGAGCTCTAGACCCTCACTCCAGTTACCTTTCCCAGAGTGCTCTTGAGGACTTTGAAATTCAAATGCGTCTATCTCTAGAGGGAATTGGCGCCACTCTGAGCTCTCAAGATGGTTTTACAGTGATTGAGCAGTTGATCCCCGGTGGGGCGGCCTTTGAGTCTGGAAGCCTGCGCCCCAAGGATAAGATTGTGGCTGTGGGGCAGGGTGAGAAAGAGGACTTCGTCAATGTCATTGAAATGGATCTGCGCGATGTGGTGCGGATGATTCGGGGGCCTAAGGGGTCTAAGGTTCGTCTGATGATCCTGCGCAAGACGGGAGAGACCACGGAGCGCTTTCCAGTCACGTTGGTGAGGGATCAAATCAGGCTAGAGGATGATGCTGCTGCAATTACATACCATGAGCGCCAGGAGGGAGACAAAAAGCTTCAAGTGGCCTTGATCAATTTGCCTTCTTTTTATGCGGACAACCGGCGCAACGGGCGCAGCTCTGCAAGAGATGTTCAGAGGTTATTGTCGGAGGCTCGTAAAAAAGGCGTTGATGCCGTAGTTTTAGACTTGTCCAACAATGGAGGGGGCTCTCTAAGGGATGCTGTGGATATTTCTGGATTATTTATTGGCCGCGCCAATGTGGTCAAGCAGTCGATGCGCACCACTTCAGAGGGAGCCATTCACCATGAGGTCCTCAGAGCCAATGATGAGCGGGTGACTTATCCAGGGCCTTTGGTGATTCTGAACAGTCGAGTGAGTGCTTCAGCCTCTGAGATTGTCTCCGGAACTCTTCAGGACTACAAGAGGGCTGTTGTTGTCGGAGCCGATCACACCTTTGGTAAAGGCAGTGTTCAGTCTGTTGAGTATTTGCCAGCTGGTTTGGGGGCTATTAAGACCACCGTGGGAATGTTTTTTACTCCAGGGGGCAACTCCACGCAGCATCAGGGTGTTGTGTCTGATATTGTTTTGGATGGGCTCTATGCAGGTGCAGATGTGGGGGAAAAGACCTTGGATCACTCCTTACCTCCTCAAAAAATCAGGCCCTTCCTGTCCCCGGAAGCCTATGTCACCGAGGGGCCAGATGCTTGGTTGCAGTTGGAAAAGTCTGTGGTTGAGAGGCTGAAAAAACAATCCCAGGAAAGAGTTGCAAAGAGTGAGGAGTTCAAAAAACTCAGAGAGACATTGGCCAAGAATGAAGGTCGGCGGGGTCGAACTGTTGTTGTAGGAGATATCCTCTCAGAGAGACAGAAGGCTAAAGAGGGCGAGGAGAGCCCAGAGGATGAGGAAGAGAGTCTAATTGGTCTGAGCCGAGAGGAGCGTCAAAAAAGATATTTAGAGCGAGCTGACGTGCAAGAGGCGATTACGATTGCGGCAGATCTTGCTCGAGAGTTGAGTCGGGTGAACATCACTTTGGGTGAGAAGAGCAAGGTCCGCCCAGCCACGGGGACTGCGACCCCCTAGGGGCTCTAGATCCTTGTTAAGACACTCTGATTGACAAGAGCTTAGCCCTTCGAGTAACCCTTAAGAATGATAAAAGCGCAAAGTGTGAGTCGTCCAAAAAAAGGGGGAGGGCGTCCCCCTGCGAGACCTGCAGCAAAAGCAAAATCGAGACAATCACATTCAGGTTTATCGAAGATTCCTCTGGCAAAGGATTTGCTTAAAAAAATCCACAACTTGATGGTGAAGAGTCGAGTTCTAGAGGAGCGGCTGATAAAGATCTATAAAGCGGGTGAGTCTTTTTTTTGGATTGGTGGGCCTGGAGAGGAGGCCTTTGGGGTGCCTCTTGGCCTTTTAGTAAATAAGGGCCGAGGACCTGAGCACGATTGGCTGCACCTGCACTATCGTGGCACTCCCACCTTGGTCGCGATGGGTATGCCAATGATCGACTCCATCCGCCTGATGATGAACCGGGCCACCGATGTCTCTACGGGCGGCAGAAACTTTTCCAACCACTACTGCTACCCTGAGTGGAATGTGGCCCCCGTGTCTTCGCCCATTGAGGTTCAGTACAGTATTGCTTTGGGGACAGCCCGGGTCCAGCAGCGCCACAAAACAAAAGCGGTGACTATTGTTACGGGTGGAGATGCGGGGACGGCGGAGGGAGATTTTGCCAGCTGTTTGGTTTGGGCCTCTCGTCCGGGGATGGAACTGCCCATGCTGATTACGGTTCAGAACAATGGCTGGGGCATTTCCACCGACTATGCCAGTCAACATGGAGAGACTCACATTGCCGATCGGGGCAAGGCCTTTGGCATAAAAACCTTAGTGATCGATGGCAATGACCCTGTGGAAAGTTACGTTCGTCTTAAGGAGTCCTTGGACTACATACGTAAAACTGGAAAACCAGTTTTATTTGAGGCCATGGTCTCCCGACTCTATGGACACTCCTCCGCTTCAGGAGCCAATCTGGAAAAGAACCAAGCCTGCTGTGTCAGACAATTTGAGGAGAAGCTGTTGAAGCTTGGGGTCTTAAAGTCAAAAGAAGTTGAGGCTTTGTGGACAGAGTATGAGGCTGAGGCCAGGGCAGCTCAAGAACTGGTGCGCGGGGAGCCCACACCCGCAGCCGAGAGCGTCTGGGATCATGTCTATGCCAACAACGAGAGTGGCGATTGGAGATTGTACTGATGGCGAACATGGCCCAGGCTGTGCGCATGGCTTTGCACTACGGAGAGACTCACTTAGAAGTCAAAGATATCTTTGGTCAGGATGTGGGCCCGCCCTTGGGGGGTGTCTTCACAGCCACTCAGGGCTTAAGAACGAGTTGGAACACCCCTTTGGATGAGCGCGGAATCATTGGCATGGCCATGGGTATTGCCTTGGCCGGTGAGCGCTGTGTGGCTGAGATTCAGTTTTGTGATTATATATTCAATACGATTGATTTGCTTAAAATTGCCGGTAACACCTGCTGGGTCACCAATGGGAACTACTCTTTACCCATGGTGGTGATGACTCCTGCCGGGGCGGGAATTCATGGCTCTGTCTATCACAGCCACAGCTTTGATGCCTGGGCCACTCGGCTGCCTGGATGGAAGGTGGTTATGCCCTCTAACCCCTTGGATGCCTATGGCCTGATGCTCTCAGCCATTGCTGACCCCAATCCAGTGATGTACCTAAAGCCCAAGGCACTGCTGCGGGTAAAAGGTGAGGAGTTGATTCCAGGAGAGCCCGAAGATGAAAAGCTGCTGAGGTCCATGATTGATGCTCCACTCGGAGATAGAACTCGGTGGAGGCCAAAATGGCCTGATCTTGAGGACTACAGAGTGCCTCTTGGCCAGGCCAAGGTGACTCGTGCGGGAGATGCCCTGACCTTAGTCAGTTACGGTCGAACGCTGCCTCTGTGCAACCGGGTGGCCGATAACTTGAGTCAGGAAAAGGGACTGTTTATTGAAGTTATTGATCTGCGCTCTTTGATTCCCTATGACTGGAGCTGTGTGAAAGCTTCCATTCAAAAGACGGGCAGAGTTGTATTTGTGAATGAGGACACGGAAGTGACCAATTTTGGTGAGCATTTGGCTTACCGCTGCACCCAAGAGTTGTTTTATGAACTTCTAGCTAGACCTCGAGTGGTCGCTGGAAAAAATCTGCCCGGCATTGGGCTTCATCCTCAACTGGAGGAAAACTCAGTGCCCCAATACCAGGATATTGCCAATGCGGTTACAGACGTACTTGCCGAAGTCCCTTAAAGGGATGGGGAAACAAAGTTCAAATAAAAAAAAGAAATCTGCAAAGGCAAAGCTGCCCGAGTTTGATAAGTATCATTACTACAAACTCTCTGTGCAATCCCCTGAGGCCGATGTGGAGTTCATTCGCGACATGTACAGAGAACTTAGAGATGGCAAGTCGGCTCAGTCTTTGAGGGAGGACTTTTGTGGGACTTTTTCCATTTGCTGTGAATGGGTGAAGTTGGACCCTAAGCACAGGGCTGTGGGAGTGGATCTGGATCCTGAGCCCTTGGAGTATGGTTTTCAGCACAACTACTCTCAGCTGTCTGAGGGCCAAAAAAAGCGCCTTCAGGTTTTACAAAAGAACGTTCTAGACTCCGACCTGCCCAGCGTGGATGTGATTGCAGCCATGAACTTTTCCTATTTTATTTTCAAGCAGCGCCAGCAACTCAAAAACTATTTTTCAAGTTGCTTTGAACGCCTGAACAAAAATGGCCTTTTTCTGGTCGATTGCTTTGGCGGGGGTCACTGCACAGAGGCCAACGAAGAAGAGACGGAGCACAAGGGGTTTAGCTACTTTTGGGATCAGGACTCCTTTGACCCAGTCTCCAATGAGGCCATGTTTTATATCCACTTTAAACGCAAAGGGGAAAAAAAGCGGGAGAAGGTCTTTAGCTATGATTGGCGGATGTGGGGAATTCCTGAGCTCAGAGACCTTATGGCCGAGGTGGGCTTTAAGAAAACCCATGTCTATTGGGAGGGCACTGACAAGAACGGCGAAGGAGATGGGGTCTTTACCCGCACCGAAACGGGTGAAGAGTGCCAAGCCTGGGTGGCCTATGTCGTGGGAGAGAAATAGAAAATTGCTTCCTATCCTAGGAGTTCTTCCATGGTGAACAGGGCCTTGAGCTGAAGATTCGCCGCGGTCAGTTTGGAGTGATCCCCTTTTGAGCGGTCAATCACGCAGATCACCGATTCGATACTGGCACCGAGGTCTCGTAACTGCCTGCAACTGGTGACGACTTGTCCTCCTGTTGTGATCACATCTTCGACCACACAGGCCTTTTTGTCTTTGAGTTCCAGCCCCTCAGCCAGTCGACAGGTGCCATAGTCTTTGGCCTCTTTACGAACAAAGCACAGGGGAAGCCCCGTGTGCAGAGATAGAGCCGTGGCCACGGGAATACCCCCCATCTCCAGGCCGGCTAAGATCTCGCAGTCAGGGGGGATTAGGGAGGCCATTTGTTCTGCAATGGCTTTGAGAACTTGAGGTTGAGCCTCAAATCGATACTTATCAAAGTACTCATTAGAGATTTGTCCTGAGCGCAGCTTGAACTCTCCAGTCAGGTGGGCCAGGCGAACAATCTCTAGGGCCAAGTCGGATCGCTTGAGCTCTGGGTTTGCGGTTTCAGTCATCATCAGTTCCTCCGTTGGTCTTTTTTGACTCAGTCTCTGCCTGAATCCAAGCCAAGAACTCAGGGTGCCCTCCCCTAAGGGGAATCTCCAGGACTGCGGGGCAGTCATAGCTGTGCAAAGACACCACCTTTTGGGTGACATCGGGGCTGAGGTCTTGACGAGTTTTCAGTAGAAGTACGACTTCACTGTCCTCTTTGATCTCTCCCTGCCAGGAGTAGATCGATTGCATTTGGGGTAGAATATTGGCGCAGGCAATGAGCCTTTGCTCCAAAAGGACCCTCGCAATGGCTTTGGCCAACTCCATATCAGGACACGTTACATAAATAAGGATAGGCTCTAAGGGGCCTTGAAGCTCGACTTTCATGGCCCCGTTGTATCAAGTTCGCCATTAAAAACCAGAAGTTTAGAAATTTTCTCAGTTTGAGACGCAGAAAAAATAGTCAATTTATGAAGGTTAGGCAGGTTTATTTCTTCAGATCCAAATAAAGCCCTAATGAGGCGGCATGGCAATTGCTCCTCTTCAGGGGTGGAAGATAAAAAAATTTGGGGGGACCTAATTATGACAATAAAACTATTTGGAAAAATAATAGGATTTGCCTTAGTGCCACTGCTTTTTGTTGCACTGAGTTTTCAAAACTGTGCGGAAGTGAAATTCTCAGATGGGGCAGAGCTTGTCCCCAAGCCAATCGATGACGACATCCGAGATGGATTAGATATAGACCCAGACGATCCCGACACTCCTCCGGCTCCAGGCCCAGGTGATAAGGATAAAGACTCTGATAAGGACCACGATCGCGACAGAGACCACGATCGCGACAGAGACCACGATGCTGATGATGATGGCGATGTTCGCCGGCCCCCAGGTCAGAATCGTCCCCCAGTGGGAGTCCGTCCTCCCGTCATGCCCCGACCCGGTCATGGGAGCGGAGATGGACAGAACTTCGTCTGTATTCTTGAAGGTCCTGGAAAGAGTATGAAGTTGGGATTGATAGACAATGAGTTGAGAGCGAAAAGAGCGACTCCCTCTAGCGTGTGTATGACTAAGCATGCTTGTCTGAACTTAGTCAGCCAGCGCTTCGGTGTGAAGTCAGCAAAGAAAGTGGGCTTTTGTAAAGGAAATGGGGCACCTAAGGCCCACACTATCCGACTCTCAGACGATGAGATTTTGGAGCTTCTGAACTAATCAATTCAACTGCTTGCTTTTACGCTCTCGCCAAAGGTCGAGAGCGTATTGGCGCATATCGGCCACTGAATCAAATTCGTCGACAATCTCCACACCCAATAAGGTCTCGATGGCATCTTCCAGAGAGACCAGTCCAGTGGTGCTTCCGTACTCATCGACAACAATAAACACATGTTCCCTGCGTTTGATAAACTGATCAAGAGCCGCGGCCACTGAGATATTCTCTGGAATGCTGTGGACGGGAGTGATCATACTGTTAATAGAAATATTGTCCATGTCATGGCTTGAGGCCTCAAGAATCTTATACCGGTGAACAATCCCCTCAATGTGATCCAGGTCATCCACAAAGACCGGAATTCGGGAAAAGCGAATGGGCCGGTGGCTCTCAATGATCTCACCGACCAACTGACCTTTCTCAAGGGCATAGATCACTGCCCGTGGAGTCATAATGTCCATCACCTTGATATTGTCGAGCATCAAGAGGTTTTTGATAATCGCGCTTTCCTTAGGGCGAATTCCTCCCTCAGAGGCACTGATCTCGGCGGACATGATCATCTCCTCCCGAGTGAGGGAGTTTTCTCGATCTGGTGAGAGCCAGCCGTAGAGCTTTTCAGACAGCCAGACAAAAGGGTACATGGCATAGATAAGCCCCAAGGTCACATAGGCTGCAAAGGGAGCTAGGCTCTTCCAGTTTGAAGCTCCCAGAGTCTTGGGAATAATCTCAGAGAAGATCAAAATGGTGAGGGTCAGCAGGGCAGAGGATATGGTCACAAAGCCATCCCCATAAATTTTGTGAACCTGGGCTCCAACCCCGGCAGCTCCCACAGTGTGAGAGACAGTGTTCAGGGTCAAAATCGCAGCCAGCGGGCGGTCGATTTGAGACTTCAGCTCCTTGAGGATCCGACCACTGCGTTTTCCCTGCTTGACGGAGACGGCGATATAGGGGGCTGAGATGGAGAGAATGACCGCTTCTAGCAAAGAGCAGAGAAAAGAGACCAAAACAGCAAGAAGGACAAAGGCAAGTAGAGCACTCATCACTGAGGCTCCATTCTAACATGAAAAAAAAGGGGCTTGTCTAGGCCAGCTTGTGAGCTTTTACTGTGAGGCTCTGCCGGCGGGGGTTCATTCATATTTTTTTCGACTCCGAGTCGTGAAACACTCGACTTCCGGTGGTGTTGACTTGACCTTGGTACTTGCCTCTGTAGGGGTTGGGGGTGGCCTGGTCCATCTTGCAAAACACCAGCTGACAAATGCGGCGCCCTGCCTCAAGGCGGATAGGTAGAGAGTTGGCGTTGTAGAGCTCAAGGGTGATCTGGCCCTCAAAGCCGGGGTCGACCCAGCCTGCATTCTGAATAAATAGCCCCATGCGTCCGATCGAGCTTCGGCCCTCCACAAAAGCCGTCAGATCATTGGGCAGCTTGACGTACTCCATGGTTGTTGCCAGCAAAAAGGAGTGGGGAGGAATGGTGATACTCTGCCCCTCAATGCTGCGGTAAAGGATCTCTGAGTTGAGGTCCAAAATCTCCATATTGCGATCCTCGACCACCAGAAAGTGAGTGCCCAGCCGGCAGTCTATAGAGGCCGGCTGGATGGAGTCCTCACAAAGGGGCGTCACACTCAATTCCTCACTGTCGATCATGGATCGCAAGGTGGAGTCAGATAGAATCATCTTACTTTTTGGCCTCTTCTGCTCTTTTGGCCTGGTACTTCTTCACCAGCTCTTCCTGAATAGTTCGCGGCACAGGCGCATAGCGAGAAAACTCCATGGTGAACTCACCCTTGCCTTGGGTGGCTGAGCGCAGTTCTGTGGAGTAACCAAACATCTCGGTTAGAGGCACTTCCGCCTCCACCACCACAAAGCCCTCATTGGTGGTTGTGCCCGCGATGATTCCTCGACGCTGATTGATCTGGCCCATCACATTGCCCTGGAACTCCTCAGGAGCAGAGGTCTCTAGCTTCATCAGGGGCTCAAGGGCCACAGGATTGGCTCGCTCATAGGCCTGTCGGAAGGCGGCCATACCGCAAATTCGGAAGGCCATCTCGCTTGAGTCCACATCGTGGTAGGCACCATCGGCTAGGGTGGCCTTAACTCCCACGATAGGGTAGCCGATCAGAGAGCCCTTGGCCATCTGCTCTTGAAAGCCCTTGTCCACAGCAGGGATGTACTCCTTGGGAATGCGTCCCCCGGTGACGGAGTTGACAAATTCATAGGTCTTTTCACTGTTGGGCTCAAGAGGCTCAATATGGCCAACGACCTTCGCAAATTGACCAGAACCACCGGTTTGTTTTTTGTGGGTGTAGTCATACTCCCCTTTGCCACCAATGGTCTCGCGGTAGGCCACCTGGGGCTGTCCTGCAATCACCTCACAATTGAATTCTCTTTTCATGCGCTCAATGTAGACGTCCAAGTGAAGCTCACCCATTCCAGAGATAATGGTCTCTCCAGACTCCTCGTCGCGATGCACGCGGAAGGTGGGGTCCTCTTTGCGGAACTTATTGAGAGCTTTGGCAAAGTTGTTGGCTGCTGTCTTGTCTTTTGGGGCCACGGCCAGTGAGATCACCGCATCGGGTACAAACATAGAGGTCATGGAGTAGTTGACTTTTCCATCGGTAAAAGTGTCGCCCGAGGCACAGTCAACCCCAAACAGGGCACAGATGTCGCCCGCTCTCGCCTCTTCAATGTCCTCCATATCATCAGCGTGCATTTTGACCACTCGGGGGACCTTCACCTTCTTGCCATTGGCAGAGTTGATGATAAACTCTCCCTTTTTCAGGATTCCCTGATAGACTCGCACATAGGTGAGCTGTCCATAGCGTCCATCTTCCAGTTTAAAGGCCAGCCCTACAAAAGGGGCATCGTCTTTGGCCTGAATCTGAACCTCCTGTTCATTGTTATCCAGATCAAGGGCTTTCTGCGGGACTTCTGTGGGGTTGGGCAAATAGTCCCTAACTCCATTTAAAAGGGCTTGCACACCTTTGTTCTTATAGGCTGAACCGCAAAAAACAGGAGTCAAATCCATCGAGATGGTCCCTTTGCGAATGGCGGCCTGAAGCTCTTCATAGCTGGGTTCTTCTTCCATAAGGAATTTTTCAGCCACCGTCTCATCAAAGTCTGCGGCCTTGCCAATCAACTCATGACGGTATTGCTTGGCCTGATCCATGAGGTCTGCTGGCACATCAGCCTCTTCAATCTTTTCACCGTGTTCGCCGCGGAAGTAGAGGGCTTTCATTTTGAGCAGATCCACAACTCCTTCGAGCTTGTCCTCTAAGCCAATGGGGATTTGCATAAGGACGGCGTTGTGGCGCAGCTTTTCGCGCAGAGACTGCAGCACGCGGAAGGGGTTGGCCCCTGAGCGGTCGAGTTTGTTGATAAAAGCCACTCGGGGAACGTTGTAGCGGCGCATTTGTCGGTCGACCGTGATGGACTGAGACTGCACACCGGCCACTCCACACAGAACCAGGACAGCCCCATCTAAAACCCGCAAGGATCTCTCCACCTCAATGGTGAAGTCCACGTGCCCGGGAGTATCGATAATGTTGATCTCAATGTCACCCCAGTGCACGTTGGTTGCGGCTGACTGAATGGTGATTCCGCGCTCTCTTTCTAACTCCATACTGTCCATTTTGGCGCCGACACCGTCTTTGCCGCGGACGTCATGGATGGCATGAATCCGACCAGTGTAAAAGAGAATGCGCTCGGTTAATGTCGTTTTTCCCGAGTCAATATGAGCTGAGATTCCAATGTTACGGACCTTATCCAAAACCCACTTTTTCGCCATTGAGCTAGCCTCTCCCTGTAAAATGGTAAATTTTATGATGAGCGCCACAAGTAGCATGAAGGTCTATAAAGTGCAAAGATATGTTGAGTAGAGGGAGAATTTGCGTGGACGACAGAGCTTTGCAGGACAGGGCCCGAGAGGTTTTAAAAAGTCAGTTTGGATTTTCTGACTACAGGGGAGAGCAGGAGCAGGTCGTTCTGGCAGCCCTAAGAGGCCAATCCTCTCTGGTGATGATGCCCACAGGAATGGGCAAAAGTCTTTGCTACCAGTTGCCAAGCACACTCCTTAAGGGGACCACCCTGGTGATTTCTCCCCTGATTGCCCTGATGCAAGATCAGGTTAACAAGGCGCAGCAAATGGACTTGAGGGCGAGCTTTATCAACTCCTCTCTGAACTCTCGTCAGCGGCAGGAGCGCCTGGAAAAGCTCAAAAAGGGCGCCTATCAGCTTTTCTACGTCACCCCAGAGCGCTTTCGCAGCTCCGAGTTTGTTGAAATCATCACTCAAGTTCAAGTGCCTCTGCTGGCTGTGGATGAGGCCCACTGTATCTCCCAGTGGGGCCATGATTTTCGTCCCGACTACAGTCGATTGGGTGGGATCCGCCAGCAGTTGGGTCGGCCTCCCACCATGGCTCTGACCGCCACAGCCACGGCTGAAGTGCGCCAGGACATTCTTAATCAACTAGACTTGAGCGCAGACAGCTGTATGGAGTTCAAGGCCGGAGTCCTGAGGCCCAATCTCTATGTGGAGGTCTTAAGTTTGCAGAGCTGGGAGGAAAAGCTCACCGCCCTAGTGGGGCTTCATCACCATCAACCCGGGCCCATGATCGTCTATTTTATGCTGATCTCCACTTTGGAGAAGACCGCCCAAGCCCTGCGCCAGATCGGAGTGGAGGTATTGGTCTATCATGGGCAGCTTCCGGATTCCCTGCGGAGGAGAAATCAGGACCGGTTTATTGCGGGAGAGGGGGATTTGATTTTGGCAACGCCGGCTTTTGGCTTGGGCGTGGACAAGCCCGATGTGCGCTCCGTGGTCCATATGGAGTTGCCTGGCTCCATCGAGGCCTACTATCAGGAGATTGGCAGAGCGGGACGAGACAGTCAGCCTGCGCGCACCACCCTGCTTTATGACGGCGATGATATCTCCATCCCCATGGACTTTATCAAGTGGTCTCATCCTGACCCGGGCTTTGTGCGGGCCCTGTACAATTTGTTGGTGGGTCAAAAGGACAAGGTACGAGCTGAAGGGGCGGACTACTTGCGGACTCAGATGAACTTTTACAATCGCAGGGACTTTCGCGTGGAGACGGCCCTCAATCAACTCGACAGCCTGGGAGTGATCTCCTGGCCCCATAAGGACTTTCGAAAAATTGACGTGGTGGCCGACTTTCCAGAAGAGGCCTTTTCCGAGCAGGGGCATCGGGATCATCTGTTGGCCCAGAACAAAAAGCTCTTAAAGCTAGTGCAACTGGTGCAGTCTCAGCAGTGCCTGAAGCGACAAATCTACGCTTATTTTGACCCAGAGACCGAATTTTTAGACTGCGGCTTTTGTGGAGTCTGCGGGGGGTGGAGTTCCCTATGAAACTCTATGCTCAGGAGCGCAGGCGCTTCCCTGACCCCGCCCAGAGCCTTGACCTCCAGGGCATTGTCGCTATCGGCGGAGATCTCAGTGTGGAGGCTCTGCTTGAGGCCTACAGCTTTGGGATTTTTCCCTGGCCCCATCAGGGCTTTCCCTGCCTGTGGTATTGTCCACCTCAGCGGGGTGTGTTGGACTTCAATGATCTTCATCTCAGCCGCACCTTGTCCCGATGGCTGAAAAAAACAGACCTGCAAGTGACTTTCAACCAGGATTTTAAGGCAGTGATTGAGGCCTGCTCTCAGGTGCCTCGGCCAGGACAAGAAGGCACTTGGATCACTCCCTCTTTAAAGAAGGCCTACATTGCCTTTCATCAGGCGGGCTACGCTCACAGTGCTGAGTGTTGGAAAGAAGGTCAATTGGTGGGCGGACTCTACGGAGTTTATGTGGGCGGAGTGTTTAGTGCGGAGAGTATGTTTTACCTTGAGGACAATGCCTCAAAACTGGCTCTTCTCAGTTGGATCGAGCTGCTAAAAGATCACGGCTTGACTTGGATCGATATTCAGATGGTGACCCCTCACTTGCAGCAGATGGGCGGCAAACTCATTTCACGGGATCGTTTCCTCAAGCGCATCGAGGTCAGTCGCCAGAAGTGCCGTCCGCTGCCTTTTTAAACAGCTAAGAATGGCTCGCCGCATATCCAAACACGGCCTGGCACCATTTTTAGTCTGAAAAGAAGTTAAACCAGGGGTAGCGCTGCCCCCAAGGAGCCCCTCTCTCGGCATCGTAGTTGTCACTGGGGCGAGTGAAGTAGTAGAGAAATCCCACAGTGACCACAGTCATTAAGAGGATGGCTAAAATTCTAAGACCGTACTCCTTGAAAAAGTAGATCCACTTTGCCCAACGCTCTCGACGCCGTTCAGCCGCCAATTCATCGAGACGGTTTTGCAGTCCCTCGCGGATGGCGAGCCTCTGCTCTTCAGACACATCTTGAAAGTGGATCCCCACGAGAACTTCGTCCAGATGGCCTCCCTCTTCATCCCTGCGCATGCGCTGATAGGGGGCGGGCTCATACTCAGTGATTCGAGTGACTCGTCCCCACCAAGCCACGGGCTGATGGCCGGGGACAGTGAACTCAAGGCGAATCATGTCGCCAATTTGCGGGGCGCACTCCCGATCAACCAAATAGGAGAGCCCGGTTTCAGAAAGATCAATAATATGAGTTTGATGGCTAGTGTGTTCATCCTGCTCGCTGCCATAGCGGAGCACCTGGTTGTCTGTGGGTTGCAGCACATAACGTGGTGCTCGAGGTACAAATTTGCGTATCGCCTGACCCATATCTAACCTGCCTTTTTTACGTCTTCGGATTTTGCCCTAATGGCCTTTACCTTTTCGCTGATTGTGGCATCAATCCAGCCGTTTTTGCGCATCAACTCATTGCTTTGGTGCAGACGAGTCACCAGACCTCGGGCCAGGGCCACCATCCAGGAGGGCATATTTTTAAGCTGTGTATCAATTGAGTTCTTTGGTAGCTTGAGGGCCTTGACGTGAGTCAGGGCCACCACATTTGACAGGTGTTGGCCGTCGAGAAAGATGGCGGCCTCCCCCACATACTCTCCTGAACTGATAATGCCCACTGGGATGCGTCCGGTTTTGTTAGTGCGAAAGGCCTCCAGTTGTCCCTCTTGAATGATATAGAGGGCATCACAGGGGCTCTTTTCTTTTACCAAAAACTCACCTGGTTTAAGTTCAATTTCCATATTCTTTTCTGCTTCAGACTTGCTTGCCATCGGCTTTGTCTCCCTTGATGGCCTTATCGGAAAATTGAGGAGTCGATAAAGGAGAGACTGCACTTTTTTAAAAGTCTAAACCTTCACTTAGATCCAGGGAGCACGAGCCACGAAGAGGGGAGCCCCTGCTCCTCTGCATAGTCAATAGGACTTTTGCCCTGTAGGTCTTTAAGGTGGGGGTTGGCCCCAGCCCTAAGTAGGAGCTGAATGAGGTTTTTGTGGCCCAAGGTCACAGCCTCCATCAGAGGGCTGTGGCCGTCTAAGGGGCTTTGGTGGTTCACATCAGCTCCGGCCTCAATCAGTCGCAGGCTGAGCTCCTGTGAGCCCCGAGTAAGGGCAAAAAATAGGGGCGTCCAGCCATGGACATCTTGGGCATTGACCTGAGCTCCCGCCCTCAGCAGCAGATCAAGGCTTTCAACTGAGCCAAAGCGCGCCACAAGCATCAGAGCTGTAAAGCCATTTTCATCCTTTGCTTCTAAGGCGGCATCGGCCTGAATCAACCGGGCCAGGGTGGAGCTGTGATCTTGGATGGTCGCATAGTGAAGGGCCGTTGACCCACTTGCGTCCGTCAAGTCGGTGCGTGCCCCTTTTTGCAACAGGAAATCCACAGTTTCAACTAAACCCCTAAATGAAGCTGACATCAGTGGAGTTGTGCCAGGGTCGGACTGGGTGTTGATATCCACTCCGGCATTCAGCAGTCTGTCGACCTCTTCCAGGTTTCCTCGACTGGCCTTGCGCAACAACAAAAGCTCTTTTTCCCGCTCTGGGGATAGGGGAGGGGGAGAATCCAAGGCGACCTGCTGTGCGGGGCCACTGTGGGCACAGCCCACCCAACTAGACCCCCATAGGATGAGGAGCAAACACAGACTCAGCGAACTAGGACTGGGGATGTTCATCGATTCTCTCCCTCAGCTCATCGCACACAGTTCCCTTCCACAAGGGGACTTGGCTCCGATAAGCACTTCGCGCGATCAGGTGGGCCAAGATGGGAGATGTCATAAACAAAAATGTCACAACAAAAAGGGCGCGAATAGAGACTTCAACGCTGCCAAAATAGATGGCCATGCCTGCCACCGTACAGGTGATTCCCAGGGTCGAGGCCTTGCTCATCGCCTGCAGACGCATCAGGATGTCCGGAAGGCGTAAAATACCCAACACAGACACTATCGACAAAAAAGTACCAAATAAGAGAAAAGACAAAATTAGAATCTCCTTCATGATTTCTTTGCCCCTCTTTCAATATAGCGTCCCAAAGACAAGGTGCTTAAAAAGGTAATCAGAGCCAGCACAATGCCCACATCCAAGTACACAGTGTCCTGAGCCACAATGCAAAAAACGGCAATAAAAGACAGGGCGTTGAGTCCCACATACTCCAGACCAATCAGACGATTGGAGAGGTCTGGGCCCCAAAAAATTCGGTAGAGGGACACGAGCAAGCCCAGGGTGTGAACCACCAAAATCCACCCTGCCACCTGAGTAATGAGGCTGTCGGCATCAAGGCTCATCGCGCATCACCTCCAAGAGTCGCCGTTCAAAGTCATCCTTAATTTTCTGGCGAAATCCGTCGATATTTTTGGGGTCCACGTACATGGCATGAATGTACAGATACTTGCGGTCCGGGGACACCTCAAGGCTCAGAGTTCCAGGGGTCAAAGTGATCAGATTGGCCAGAAGAGTGATCTCAAAGTCTGTTTTGGCCTCTAGGGGGATGGCAACCACTCCCGGCTGCATATAGTGGGTGGGAGTCAGCACCTCAATCATCAGTTTGAAGTTAGATATGATAAGTTCCTTTATAAAGAAGATAGAAAAGCCAACGGCCTTAATTACCCGAGTGATATAGGTGGGCCTTTCTGTAAGCCCTCCTTCTGAAGCAAAGTAGATGATCACGTAGCCCAAGGCAAAGCCAGACAGTAGGTTAAACCAACTCAAGTCGTTGGTCAGGGCTGTCCAGGCGATGGCAAGTAGAATATTTAGAGCAAACATCAGTCCACTCCTCCCAAGACCCGCTGCAAGTACTGTGTGGGCTCAATAAGTTCTTCCGCGGCCCGCAGAAAGACTTCAAAGACATAGGGGGCAAAGAGTCCCATGGCCAAAGTCAGGCCAGACAGAAATACAATGGGTAGCATCATTCCCACATAGGCGGCCTTGCTCTCATCAAGGGGAACTGGTTTGTGCTCCGGGCTCAACGGCCTCCAGAAGCCCTTGTCAAAGATTTTGGTCATAGAAATGAGCGTAAACATTCCCACCAGAAGCATAATAAAAACGGCCCCCGGGCGATCTACAACAAAACTTGCTTTGACTAAAAAGACCTTTGAGAAGAATCCGGACAGAGGGGGAAGGCCGGCCAGAGAAAGGGCTGAGATAAGGAAGACTGCAGAGAGCAGGGGGTGACTGCGATAAAGTCCACCTATTCGATTCAAATGGTAGCTGCCAAAAGCCCTATGTATAGTACCGGAAATTAAAAATAAGTTAGATTTTACGATGCTATGGTGAATCATATAGAAGATCGCACCAGCCACAGACAGTGGGGTCATCAGAGCAAAGGCAAAGACCATATAGCCAATCTGGCTAATGCTGTGAAAGGACAGGATTCTTCTTAACTCGTTTTTTGACATGGCTCCCAGTACGCCAAAAAACATTCCTAAAAGCCCCACAGTGGCAATGATCTCATGGGTGAACTCTTGATTCTGAACAAATATCAGCGAGAAAAATCGCATCAAGGAGTAAACGCCGACTTTGGTGAGTAGGGCTGCAAAAATTGCTGAGACCGCGGAAGGGGGGGTGTGGTAGGAGGCCGGAAGCCATGAGAAAAAGGGGAAGACTGCAGCCTTGAGTCCAAAGGCAATGAGGAAAATCAGTGCCAAAGAGGTGGTGAGGGAGGGGTTGTCTACAGTGCTTAACTTGACAGCCACATCAGCCATATTGAGCGAGCCCACGATCCCGTAGAGAATTCCCGCTCCACCTAAAAACAAAAATGAGCCAAAAAGGTTCAGAGCCATGTACTTGAGGGCCCCTTCAATTTGAGCTCTGCGGTTTCCAAGTGCGAGCAGCACAAAGGAGGCGATCAACATAATCTCAAAAGACACATAGAGGTTGAAGATATCCCCAGTCAAAAAAGAGCTGTAGACACCCATCAAAAGAAAGTGAAACAGGGCGTGAAATCCGTACTTTTCCATATCCCGGTCCATGCAAAACCAGGAGTAAAAGTGAACACTCAGCCCCATGGTGGCCGTCATCAAGACCATAACGGCAGACAGAGTGTCTGCCACTAGGCTAATGCCAAAAGGTGCATGCCAGTTGGCGATGTGAAGCACTTGAACTCCATCTCCCCACACTCTTTGAAAGAGCAAGAGCGCAATGATCAAATTGGCCCCGCTGCCAACAAGGCCTATTCTTCTCTGCCATGTGGGAAGAGACCAAAGAGCCAAACAAAGAGCTCCACTGAGCAGAGAGACAATCAGCGGCCAGGCGATCAGGTTCATCGATCCACCGCCCGGACTTCGTCAATGTCCACATTGCCAAAGACTTCATAGGTGCGCAGGATAAGCACGATGGTAAAGGCCAGGATCCCAAAGCCAATGACGATGGCGGTGAGAATCATTGCCTGGGGCAGAGGGTCTGCAGCTCCTAGAGCGAGAGTGTCCTGATCGGGGGCAATCAGTGGGGCCTTATGTCTAACCAGTCCTCCCGCCGTAAAGATCGCCATATTGACGGCTTGGCTAATAAGGGCAAGGCCAAAGACAAATTTCACCATATTT
Organism: Bdellovibrionales bacterium; assembly: GCA_007128005.1. Taxonomy (GTDB): domain Bacteria; phylum Bdellovibrionota; class Bdellovibrionia; order Bdellovibrionales; family UBA1609; genus SKYF01. Next base: position 6,562 of record SKYF01000101.1, on the reverse strand, counting down.
CTGCGCAGAAGTAAAAAGACTCCGCAGGCAAAAACTACGCCAGACAAGAGAGCCAGAGTTGTCTGCATTTAGCTGTCCTCCCGCAAGGCCACAAAAACACCCATAATCACACCCAGAACCACAAAGTAGACACCCAGGTCAAAGAGAAAGGGGGTGCCGATCTTCAGGCTCTGGTCCTCTCCAAGGTAGATCTCAATCCAAAGGGCCTGCAAATAGGGCTTGTCCCTCCACAGGGCAAAAAAACCACTCAGCACAGAAAGTATCAGTCCGAATCCCATCAGGCGGATGGGGTGGATTTTAAACAGCTTGAGCACTTCACTACGTCCAAAAGCCAAGCCGTAGAGAGCAAAGGCCGAGGCCGCAACCAGTCCTCCGGCAAAGCCTCCTCCCGGCTGGTTGTGCCCACGAAAGAGCAAAAATAAGCTAAAGAGCAAGATGCCCGGCAGGAGAAACTTGGCTGCAGTGGTAATCAGAAGAGAATTCATAGCAGTGACTTCCTACGCCTCTTGAGCCTGACCAGGGAATAGACCCCCATGGTGGCCACAGCCACGACGGCAAGCTCTCCCAGAGTATCTAGTATTCGAAAGTCCACCAGGATCACATTGACCACGTTGCGCCCATAGGCTTGCAGCCAGGAGTTTTCGGCGTGGTAATAAGAGATGGGCTCATAGAGCTGAATGCTGGCTGAGGCCAAAATCATCATAAAAAAGAGAGCTCCCATGCTAATGGAGAGCAAAGCATCAAAGGCCACGTTGGCTTTGGACGAGATCACTTGATAGACGGGAAGCTTGTAGATCACCAGAGCAAAGAGAATGACGGTGAGGGTTTCCACTGCAATTTGAGTCAGACCAAGATCTGGGGCCGAGAACATCACATAGATTGTGGCCACCATAAAGCCAATCACTCCCAGGCAGGCGATGGTGGCCAATCGGGACTGAACCATTGTGGCGGCAAGGGCAGATAGAGCAATGATAATGGCCACTCCGAGCTCGTAGCTCTTGACATCACTCCAGTCCGTTGAAAATTCAGGGGTTGAGAAGACAGCAAAACTCAGTCCAAACAAAATCAGAATGCCAATGATCACAGCTCGAAGGTAGTGTCGAAGGTAGCCCGTTTGCATCCGATCTGTGGCCCATCCGGCACTGGCCAACAGACCCTCAAAGAGGCTTTGAAAGCGCTGGCTGAGGGCGTACCTGCCAGTGATAAAGTCAAAGCGCAAAATCGACTTGTAATCACTTAAGTGAAAGAGAAGAAGGCCCAAGGCCAAAGAGGAGACACTGAGTAGGAGAGGAAGGTTGAAACCATGCCAGAGAGAGAGTTTGGGAAAGTCCCCTCCCGGAACAAGAGATTCCCCTACACTGTGAATCAGATTTTGTCCCAGGCCAGCCCAAACCCCCAGCAGCAGACCCAGGCTTGACAGAAGAAGGGGGCCTAGCAGCAAAGAGGGGTAGGCCTCTTTGACCGAGTTGCGGGGAGTTTTCAGGGGGCCTGCAAAAAACAGCCAGATCATTTGTGCTGCCACAAACACAAAACTCAGAGCCGCAAGGCTGATGGCAGAAACCAATATCCAATTCCAGGGAGAAAACAGCAAGGCCTCAAGGGCCAACTCCTTGGCTACAAAAGAGAAGGTGGGCAAAAACCCAGCCATTGCCAGTGAGGCCAACAGGGCGCTGGCTGCGGTCCAAGGCAGGGCCTTTTTCAGTCCAGAGAGCCTGTCGACCTGCCGGGTTCCAGTTTGGTGATCCACAGCTCCGGCCACCATAAATAGAGTCCCTTTGTAAAGGGCGTGGGCTAAGAGCAGGGCCGCAAAGGCCGTGGCCGCCAAAGGGGAGACAGTGCCGAGCAGCAGAATCATCAGGCCCAAGGCGGCAATGGTGGTGTAAGCTAAAATTTGCTTGAGGTCTGTTTTGCTGACAGCAAGAAATGCGCCCCAGAGCATGGTGATGCCGCCCACACTGGACAGCAGCCAAAACCAGGCGGGACTGCCGCCCAGCTCCGGTTGGAGGCGGGCCAGCAAAAAGACCCCCAGTTTGACCATGGTGGCCGAGTGCAAGTAGGCACTGACTGGAGTTGGAGCTTGCATGGCTCCTGGAAGCCAAAAGTGAAAGGGAAACTGTGCCGACTTGGTAAAGGCTCCCAGAGCAATGAGTCCTAAAATCCACAGGTAGTGAGTGGAGTCGGCGGCATGAAAGCCCATCTCTCTGAGTTCGGAGATTTCAAAGCTGCCAGCCGTGACTCCAAGCAACACAAAGCCTGCCAAGAGGGCGAGCCCTCCACTGGCCGTCACAAGTAGGGCCTGAAGGGCGGCCTGTCGGCCCTCGGTTTTGTTGTGGTCAAAGCCAATCAGCAAGTAGGAGGTCAGGCTCGTCAGCTCCCAAAAGATAAACATCAAGATCAAGTTGTCCGAAAAAACCACTCCCAGCATCGACACCATAAACAGCAGCAGGCTCAAAAAAAATCGGCCCAGGTACTCATGCCCCCCTAGGTAGCCCCCTGCATAAACTACGATCAGAGCCCCAATTCCGGAGACCAATAGTCCCATCATCAGTGAGAGTCCATCCAGGCGAAAACTCAGATCAAAGCCAATTTCGGGCATCCAGGGGATAGACCAGAGCAAGGTCCCAGAGGCAAAGACCTCAGGGCTGAGCTGCAGCAGTAGAAAAAATATGGCAGCAGGAAAGAGTGCAAGCCCCCAACTGATTGGGGATCCTGCGGCCCTTACCAGCCAAGGTGAGAGCAGGGCCAAAAACCCAGTGAGTAACATCAGGATAAGAATTTGCAGCATGATGGACAGACGCTAACCAAAGTTATCTACTGTTGCAAGAAATCCCGTATCTATTGATTCGTCTGCATCAGTTCCTTGACTCGGCTGTGAAGGGCCTCGGCTCGCAGCGGCATGGCCGAGGGAGGAAGGCACTGGCCCACGTTGAGACCGACCCTGTGCCAAAAGCGCCGGGGAAACTTCTTCAGGGCCGCTCCATCCTTGTGACTAAAGAGGCTTCCCCACAGACCTTTAAGTGCAATGGGCACCACAGGCACAGAGTCGCGTTCAAGGATTCTCTCGATTCCGGGCCTAAACTCTCCCATCTCTCCATCTCGGGTGAGGGCTCCTTCTGGAAAGAGACAGACGAGCTCTCCTGAGCGCAGAGCTAGAGAGATTTGATCATAGGCAGCTTCCAAAATCTCAGGTGACTCTTTTTGCGTGGCTATGGGGATGACTTTGGCTTGGCGCAAGATAGAGCGCAGCAAAGGGTTTAGGGTCAATTTGTAATGCATTACGAAGCGCAAGGGGCGGCGCACTCCGCCAGAAATGATCAACCAGTCAATATAGGAGACATGATTGCACACCAGAAGAGCGGGGCCAGAGTCGGGAATGTTCTCATGACCTCTGACCTTGAGTCGGTACAAGATATTGACCAGCAGCCAGCTCCACAGCCGCAGAGTGAATTCGGGGACTAGGAAATAGATGTAGATAGCCACGGCCAGGTTGGTGACGGCCAAGATCACAAAGACCTGAGGCACGCTAACGCCCAGCCCATAGAGCCCCATCAAAAAGATGGCCCCCAAAACCATGAACAGGGAATTGATAATATTACTGATGGCGATGATTCGCGAGCGAAACTCAGCCGGGCTGCGCTGCTGAATCAGGGTGTAGAGGGGCACAATAAACAGACCACCAAATACAGATAGACCCATCAGACTTAAGGTGATCTTAGGGCCGTAATCCGTGCCGAGAAATTCTCCTACGGGCATAAGGTCCTCAGGGTTGAAGGGAGGTGCAAGCTGTGGAGTGTAATGCCACAAGGCCAAAGAGAAGACGGTCAGGCCCAAGGAGGCAATAGGCACGAGGCCCAACTCCACTCTGCCAAAGGAGAGGCGGGCACAAAGCACAGCTCCTATGGCGACTCCCAGAGTGAACGAAGCCAAAAAGGTAGTGATGACGCTCTCATCAGTAAATAGTATATCTTTTGTGTAGACGGGGAGCAGCGACAGTAGGACGGAGCCAAAAAGCCAAAACCACGACACTCCCAGCACGGAGTTAAAAATATCCGGGCGAGGTCGTATCCTCTGCAAGGTCTGCCAAACTTCGGGAAAGGGGTTGAGGCGAATTTTCAGTTGAGAGTCGGCCACGGGCACAGGTGGGGAGAACCAACTGGCTGCAAGCCCAATCAAGGCAAAGCCCATCAGACCCGTCATCATCAACAGGCTCTTGTGCTCAGAGGCGGCAGCCAAGCCCCCTGCAATGGTGCCAATGAGAATAGCCAAGACCGTGCCCATCTCCACAGCGGCATTGCCGCCGACCAAGTCGCGGTCCTTGAGGAGATCGGGAATGATGCCCCGTTTGATGGGGCCAAAAAAAGTGGATTGAAGTCCCATTAGCACTAGCAGAAACATCAGGGAGGCAAAGTGATCGAAGTAAAAGGCCGCCGAGGCCAAAATCATAATGAGAACTTCCCACATCTTGGTCAGGCGCATAATCCAGTGTTTGGGGTAGGAGTCGGCCAATTGTCCGGCCAGAGCGGAAAACAGCACAAAGGGCAGGATAAAAATGCCTCCAGCCAGCGCCACCAATGACCTGTGGTCCAAACCCCACAGGCTGACACTTTGGTAGGCAATCATAATTACGAGGGCGTTTTTAAGGTAGTTGTCGTTAAGAGCCCCAAAAAACTGGGTCCAGAACAGGGGGCGAAAACGTCGATCTCTAAAAATCAGATGTGGAATCAAGCAGAGGCTCTCCTGTTGTGGATTGTGGGTGCCTACTCAAGGCCCGATGAGACCACCGGACTCTGATTAGATCAACTGAGCCCTGGCTTGGCAAGTGTCAGAACTTAAAAGAACCCCAACGGGAGAAACTGAGTTGAAAGGCAGCGACAGTCATGGCAAGCATAGGAAATGGACGTGGATGTAGCTTTTGATCATGGCGGACTTTTTTTAAGTCTTGCCACTCTTCTGTTTTTTGCCTCCCTATTTGGGCTGATTGCCAATTGGCTCAAGCAGCCACTGATTATCGCCTTTATTGCCGTGGGAATTCTGGCGGGCCCGGGGGCCTTAAATCTCTTTCCGGATGCCACATCCTTGAGCCTGCTGTCGGAAGTCGGTATTAGCATCTTGCTGTTTGCGGTGGGTTTAAAATTGGACCTGAGTGTGATTCGCACCATGGGACCCGTGGCTCTGGCCACAGGGCTTGGGCAGGTGGCCTTTACATCCATTTTTGGATTCTTTATTTGTTTGGGGCTGGGCTTTGAAGTCCAAACATCTATTTATGTTGCTGTTGCTCTGACTTTTTCCAGCACCATCATTATTGTCAAGCTTCTGTCAGACAAAAAAGAGATCGATGCCCTTCACGGCCGAATTGCCGTGGGCTTTCTGATTGTGCAGGATATTTTGGTCGTCTTGGCGATGATTGCTCTCTCTGCCATGGGAGCTGAAGGCAGAGTGGAGAGCTCTCTGGAGCTTCAGGCTGTCTTTGTGATTGTGAAGGGAGTTGTTTTCACCGCCGGGGTTCTAGCTATAGGTCGGTGGGTGCTTCCCTGGGCCTTGCAGATCATCGCCCAAAAGCCAGAGCTATTGACTCTGTTTGCCGTCTGCTGGGCCGTCATTGCGGCAGCTGTCAGTGACTTTTTGGGTCTGAGTCAAGAGGTGGGGGCTTTTATTGCCGGGATCAGTATGGCCTCTTCTTATTTCCGTGAGAGTGTGGCCAGTCGCCTGGTGAGCCTTAGAGATTTTTTGCTGCTGTTTTTCTTTGTTCACCTTGGCTCCGGTCTGGACTTGAGCTATTTAACCAGTCAGATCATTCCCGCGACAATTTTGTCCTTCTTTGTTCTTGTAGGAAACCCACTTATCGTGATGGTGATTATGGGTTTTATGGGCTACCGCAAGCGCACGGGCTTTCTGGCAGGTCTCACCGTGGCCCAGATCAGTGAGTTTTCCTTTATCCTTGCGGCCCTCGGGGCTCGAATTGGCCATGTCAGTGATGAGACTGTGGGGCTTATTACAGTGGTGGGCCTGATCACCATTGGTCTGTCCACCTACTTGATTATCTACTCGCAGCCCATTTACGAGCGCCTGGCTCCCTTTCTATCGATATTTGAGCGCAGTCAATGTGATGCCGAGGACAAGCTGGCTAATGGGGGCCATAGTATCCAATACAGCTACTTGGTGCTGGGCACGGGGCGAATGGGGCAGCAGGTGATCCGCTGTCTTGAAAAGAACAACGAAACTTATTTGGGAGTCGATTTTGATCCCTATGTGGTTGGTCTGTTAAAAAAACAGAGTAAGCCGGTCATCTACGGAGATCTGAGTGACTCCGAGCTCCTGAGCCACCTGGCCCACGAGGACGTCAAGGCTGTGATTTCAACAGTGCCCGATGCCCAGCACAACATGGGCCTGGTGAAGGCCCTTAAAGAAGCAGGTTTTCGGGGTAAAATCGCCATCACCGTGGCCTACCCCCATCAAATTGAAGAGTTCAAAAAACAGGGTGCAGACGAGGTTTTTTGCCCCCCCATTGACATGGGAATCTATGCTGCCGAGCGCGTGTTGAGCCAGTAAAACCTTCGCCCCT
>SKYF01000152.1 GCA_007128005.1 Bdellovibrionales bacterium | reverse complement strand
CCAGGTCTATTGAATTTGACTGCATTGCTGATGAGGTTGCCGAGTATCTGCTCCAATCTCAAGGGGTCAAAGTAGCACAGGCAATCTGGAGCCTGTGTCTCAGACTCTGGCTCCAACTCAGGAGCCTGAATAGTCACCTTGGACTTTTCAGCCATTTCGGAAAAAATGCAGGCCTGATGCTGAATGACCTGCCTGGGGTCTCCCTCTTCAATAAAATAATCCATTTTTCCCGACTGAACCTTGGTCAGATCCAAAATATCATTGACCAAATCTAAGAGAAACTTGCTCTGCGAGCCCAGGTTGTCAATCAGCTCTGTCATCTCCTCTCCTTCGACATAGCCACCCTTAATCAGCTCACTTGTTGAGACCACAGTGTTCAAAGGAGTGCGCAGTTCATGGGCCACAAGGGCCAAAAATTTATCTTTGGCCTTGTCTAGAGCGAGAAGCTCGTCGTTTTTTGCCACCAGCTCCTTAAGGCTTTCTTTGAGCCCCTGCTGCTTAGCCTCAAGATCGCGCCTGAGCTTCTTTTGAGCTGTTAAATCGGAGACCGCCAACAGGACATAGTGCTGGCCCTGAAAAGCGAGCTTACTCCCCTGCACCTGGCAGGCAAAGACTCCTCCAGAAAGCTTTGCGGCCTGGGCCTCGATCATCACACTGGTTAGGACTGCTGTTTTTGGATCGAACAAGAAGTTCAACTCCCCACGAGGAAAAATTTCACCCACTGAGAGCCCCAGCAGTGGTCTGGACTCACTGGATACAAACAATCTCTCCCCGCTGAGGTTGGTTTCGACGATGGATTTGCGCTCACAGCTCACCAACAAAAGGGCGGTAGAGCATATCCTCTTTTGCCATTCAAGGTAGAGTTCGGAATAACCTTCCCTGTCCTCACTGACTGACAAGGAGCTTTGAGAATGCCTCTGCATGAGCTATTCCTTCCTTAATTTTTTGAAACCACTGATCGCGATCCTCTTCCGACAGTCCCACTCGGGCCATCACCTCTCGATCAAACTTCAACTTGACCTTGTAGCCACTGTTTCCAAAGCCCGTCGCATGCCCCAGCTGATTGGCCAATAAAACCAGGTCCACAATGAAATTGATTTCCGGATCAGAGCTCATGCGCAGGGCATGGCGTGAAGAGTGGTGGTCTTTAATAGTGGACTGAATAAGAATGGGCAGCTGCCACTTTTCAGCCAACACCTGCCCCCAATGGGCGTGGGAGGGAAAGTTGCCCTCAATCTCAGCCTGAATTGAGTTGAGGTTCTTCTCCCGAGCAAGGATATAGGTTTTTTCCAAACCCTCTTTGTCCACCATAAGCAGGGCCAACTTTCCGATGTCATGAATCAGCCCACAGATAAAAACCTCATCGGCCACCACTGAGTCCAAGTGTTTGGCCAAAATCTGTGAAATAATGGCCGTCACCACCGAGTGCCGCCAAAACTCCTTGATATCAAAGACTTCACTCTTGAGGTCCTTAAAGGCATCGCAGACGGCTGCGGAAACCACAAGCTGCTTGACGGTGTTGCAGCCGAGAAAAGTAATGGCGCGACCCAGAGTCGTACAGCCCCCGGGAATTGAGTAAAATGCTGAGTTTGCTATCCTCAGAGCTCTTAGAGTCAAGCCCTGATCCTTTTTCATCAACTCCTCGATTTGACCCACGGAGGCCATGGGGTTGTCCACCAGAGTGATTAGCTCCATCACAATGGTCGGCAGAGAGGGAATCCCCTCAATCTTATCCAGGTAAAAGTTGATCCTTCGATCTCTTTCGGCCGCAGCACCCATAGTGACTCACTTGATCCTTGTGCGAAATAAATTAAGCGATATTCTTAAAGACTTCGTCAGGAAACAGCCTTTTGAGAGTGTCTATGACCTTTTGCACAGAGATGGGCTTGACAATATATCCAGTCACCCCCAGCTGCTTGGCTGCCAAGACGTCTTCTTTCCCAGACAGCGCCGTGGCCAGGACAATGGGAACCCCCACACAAAGCCCCTTTTCCTTGAGACTCTTGACAAACTCAAAGCCATCCATCTCTGGCATCATCACATCTGAGATAATGAGTTTGAGATCGGGAACCTGGTGCTTTTCTAAGTGCTCGAGAGCTATTTTGCCGTTGGCAAACTCCAGAACCGAGTACTTGTTCTTGTCTAAAAGCACGCGCAAAATATTGCGGGTGGGAGCTGAGTCCTCCAAAATGATGATACTGCCTTTGCTAGGCCCCTGTTCTGCCGACATAAATCCTCCCTCTCCATTCTGATGGTGATTTATCGGCAGACAAAGTCGATCCTTAAAGGCCCAACTGCACAATTTCAACCCAAACTCGACAGCCAGACCCCGACTAAGATCTGGCTATATCAGTAGAACTTTCGCTCCGCCTTGGACATATTGACCAAAGGCTGGCTGGGTTTAAATCTGACCCCGTAGCGAGAGGCATAGATCTCCAACTCCTGCACAATGTAGCCGGAACCTAGACTGTCCGCATAGCGCAGAAGACCTCCGCGAAAGGGAGGAAAGCCAGTGCCCATAATCATAGCCAGATCCACGTCCTGGGGCTTTTCGACAATATGATCCTCAATCAGGGCCAAGGAGGCCTCGTTGATCATTTGAAAGATACCCCGCTCAAGACATTCCTTCTCAGACAAGGGGTTTTGAGGCGGCTCCAGCGAAAGGTCCGTATAAAGGCTCTGATCCACGGACTTCTCTTTTCCAGCTTCGTCATAGAGGTAGAAGCCACGGCCGTTTTTTCGCCCCAGTCTTCCCGACTGAGCGAGGCGCTCGGCCACCTCCGGCACCTGCACTCTCTCGCCCAAGGCCTTTTTAAAGATCTTCACCACCTTGAGACAGACATCGAGACCCACTTCATCCATCAGCCGATAGGGGCCCATGGGCATGCCAAAGCTGTGGGTGTAGTAGCGGTCCACCTTCTCAATGGACATGCCATCTTCCAATAAAAACAACCCCTCAATCATCCAGGGCATCAGAAGCCTGTTGACCAAAAAGCCCGGTCCGTCCTTGACCACCACTGGAGTTTTTCCCAGCTTCTTGGAGAGCTCAAAAATAGTCGTCACCGCCTCATCACTGGTCTTCTCACCGCGAATCACCTCCACCAAGGGCATCTTGTGCACGGGGTTGAAAAAGTGCATTCCGACAAAGTTCTCTGGATGAGGGTGGGCTTCGGCCATCTCCGTCACACTCAAAGAGGATGTGTTGGTGGCCATAATGCATTCTGGTTTGAGGTGCTTGGCCGTTTCGGCGATCACCTTCTTTTTTATCTCCATATCTTCAACGATGGCCTCAACCACCAAGTCCACCTGGCCAAAACCAGCGTAGTCCAAGCCCCCACTAATATGGGACATTTTTCGCTCTAACTCATAGGGGGTGAGTTTGCGGATTTTGACCAACTTTTCCCAAATCTCCCTGGCCGAGCGAAAGCCCAAGGCAAGAGCTTGGTTATTGAGGTCTTTCAAGCGCACTTCAATGCCCTTGTCCGCAGCCACATAGGCAATGCCTCCGCCCATAGTGCCCGCCCCAAGAACCGCCATCCGCTGAACAGGACGAGGGGTCACATCCTTGTTGGCAATTCCTGTTTGCTTTTTCACTCCCTCCATCATGTAAAACAGATCGATGAGATTTTTGCTGACCTCGGTGACGGCCACCTCCACAAAGGCCTCCTGCTCCACAGCCAGGGCTTTCGCTCTATCTCTGTATCCATAGGTCTTTTGAATGACCTCTAAAGCCTTGAGAGGAGCGGGGTAAAAGCCCTTGGTGTTTTTGAGCACTTGTTTTTTGGCTTGGGAAAACACAAGGGGCCTGCCAGCAAAAGACTCCAAAAATCGGGTGGAGGTATTGGGAGCCTTAAAGACCTTTTGTCTCTTGCCCTTTTTGCCCTCAACCACCTCTTGGGCCAGAGCCATGGCCTTGGCCTCCAGCATCTGCATGGGAACACAGTCATCCACCAGACCTATCTTAGCTGCCTTTTTTCCATCCACAGCCTTGCCGGCCAGTATAATATCTAAAGAGCTCTGCAGCCCTACCACCCGAGGCATGCGCACACAGCCACCAAAGCCCGGAATAATTCCAAGTTTAGTTTCCGGCAAACCTATCCTGGTGCTGGCATCATCGGCGGCCAAACGGTAATCGCAGGCCAGGATCAATTCACAGCCCCCGCCCATGCAGGCCCCTTTGACGGCAACAATCACCGGCATTGGTAAGTCTTCCAGGCCATTGAATATTTCATGGGCCTCGGTCAACACCTTGGCAAATTCCTCTTTGGTGGTAATTTTTTTGATCTCATCAATATCTGCACCGGCGATAAAGATCTTTTCCTTTCGCGACAGCATCACCACGGCTTTGAACTGAGACTGCTTCAGCTCATCAATGACATCTCTCAGCCTGTGCATGACAGCGGTGGATAGTTTGTTGACCTTTTCACCCACCAAATCCCACTCCACCACTGCGATGTCGCCATGGGGGACAATTCGAATGCTCTCTTGAATGCTCACTGGTTTAACCCTCTCTCTTGAGTACGATAGCTCCACCTTGTCCTCCACCAATACAGAGTGTTGCAAGACCATGCTCGACCTGACGGCGTTGCATCTCCTTCATCAAAGTGATCACAAGCCGAGTGCCTGTGGCCCCTACGGGGTGCCCTAGGGCAATAGCCCCCCCGTTCACATTGAGGCGATCCGGATCCACTTCACCGACAGCCTCACTGAGGCCCAGCTTCTCTTGGGCAAATTCCCGACTCGCAAAGGCCTTCTCACAGGCCATCACCTGAGCGGCAAAGGCCTCGTTGATTTCAATCAAGTCCATATCCTTGAGCCCCAGTCCTGCTCGCTTCAGAGCCAAGGGACTTGCGTAGGCCGGCCCTAGTCCCATGCGCTCTGGCTCAAGTCCTGCAAAGGCATAGCCTTTGATGCTGGCCATGGGCTGAAGGCCCAGATCCTGGGCTTTTTCTCGGCTCATCATCAGCACTGCTGCTGCCCCATCAGTGATGGGACAGGCATTGCCGACAGTGATCGTCCCATGCTTGCGATCAAAAAAGGGCTTGAGTTTGCCCAGTTGCTCCATGGTCTGTCCATCTCTGGGGCCGATATCCTCACCGACCACTTCTTTGTACTTGGGCTTCAGGAAGACCGGGGTGATCTCCTCAGCCAGACGCCCCTCTTTTTGGGCTGCCACGGCCCGCTGATGACTTCTCAGGGCAAAGCGGTCCTGCTCCTCGCGGCTGAGACCAAACTCTTTGGCTAAAATCTCTGCTGTCTGACCCATATTGATCCCCACAAAAGGATCCGTTAAGCCCTCCATCACTGAGATGCGCGGCTTTAGGTATTTGAGTTTGAGCTTTTTAAGTGCCTTGAGTCGAGCTCCCATGCTCTTGGCAAAGGCAAACTCCCCAAACACATCTGCAAACTCCTTGCTAAACAGCAGAGGCAACTGGGACATATTCTCAGTTCCTCCAGCAACCACCACATCCACTGTCCCTGAGCGAATCTTGTCAAAGCCTGAGGTGATACTCTCCAGAGCCGAGGCACAGTTTCGATGCACAGTGTAAGCAGACACCTTTAAAGGAACCCCTGAGCGCAGGGCTATCACCCGGGAGATATTCACTGCATCTGAAGGGTTGCCCGTGTTGCCGATAATGACCTCGTCAATCTCATCGACAGGAATTTGCGTGCGCGCCAAAAGCTCCTTGAGGGCAAAGGTCCCAAGCTCTGCCGGATGCACATCCTTGAGTTTGGTTCCGGACTTGACAAAGGGTGTGCGGACTCCCTCCACTAACACGACATCACGCTGCGAGGCCATAGCTGTTCTCCTCTTCACTTTTACGGGAAACTTGATCCCGTAAAAGGTGCATGGAGGAGTTTTTTTTGTCAACCTGTTCAATAGAAGTCAGCAACAGGCATTGACTTTGCCCGTCACAGACCCCTAAAGTTCAAGCCCTAACTGTCTGAAGATTGTCTTTAGCACGCAATGGGTGGAGGTGTTCAAAGTATGAGCAAAAGTCTAGATCAAGAGGCCCTTGAGTACCACGCCCAACCCAGACCAGGAAAGGTGGAGGTGATCTCTAGCAAAGACTGCCGCACGGAGCACTCACTGGCTCTGGCCTACTCCCCTGGAGTGGCCGCCCCCTGCAAGGAAATTTTTAAAGACCCGGCCAAAGCCTACGAATACACCACCAAGGGCAACCTGGTGGCCGTGGTGACCAACGGCACTGCTGTCCTTGGATTGGGCAATATCGGACCTCTGGCCGGAAAACCGGTGATGGAAGGCAAAGGTGTATTGTTTAAGCAATTTGCCGATATCAACGTATTTGACATTGAACTCAACACTGCATCGACTGAGGAGTTTATCACTGCCGTCAAAGCTCTTGAGCCCACTTTTGGGGGCATTAACTTGGAGGATATCGCCGCCCCTGAGTGCTTTATTATTGAAGAGACCCTTAAAAAAGAGATGGATATCCCCGTCTTCCATGACGACCAGCACGGCACAGCCATTATCAGCGCCGCAGCCCTGATCAACGCCTGCCGCATTTCAAAAAGAGAGCTCGATCAGATTCAGGTGGTCTTTAATGGGGCAGGAGCCGCCTCGATTGCCTGCGCCCGCCTCTTCTTCCACCTCGGCGTCAAGCGAGAAAATCTACTGATGTGCGACTCTCAAGGAGTCATCTATGAGGGGCGACAAAAAGGCATGAACCCCTATAAGGCCGAGTTTGCCGTGGCCACTGAAAGGCGCAGCCTTGCCGATGCCCTTAAAGGGGCCGATGTCTTTGTCGGCCTCAGTGTGGCTGGAGTGATGACTGAAGAGATGCTGATGAGCATGGCCGAGCAGCCCATTGTCTTTGCTATGGCCAACCCCGACCCTGAGATTGACCCCAACCTCGCACGCCAGCTCAGACCAGATGCCATTGTGGCCACTGGGCGCAGTGACTATCCCAATCAGGTCAACAACGTTTTGGGCTTTCCCTTTATCTTTCGCGGAGCCCTGGATGTTCATGCTCGGCAAATCAACGAAGAGATGAAACTGGCGGCCGTTCACGCCATCGCGGAGCTGGCCCGTGAAGATGTCCCCGAAAGTGTGTCGGCTGCCTATAGCCATAAAAGCTTTCAATTCGGCCCCGACTACATCATTCCAAAGCCCTTTGACCCCCGGGTGCTACTGAAGGTGGCCCCAGCTGTGGCTAAGGCCGCCATGGAGAGCGGTGTGGCCAGAAAGCCCATTGAAAACTTCAAGGCCTACCGCGAGCAACTGGAAGCCAAACAGAGCTTTCGCCGTGGTTTTATTCGCAGCCAAATCAACCAAATCAAAAGCCGAGGACGGCGCCGCGGCCAAGACCTTCCGCGCATCTACTTTCCTGAAGGGCGCTCCAGCAAAGTGCTCAAGGCCCTCAACTCGCTGATCAAAGAAAAGGTCTTCCAGCCCGTCCTCCTCGGCTACGAGGACCAGGTCAAAAGCAAAATTAAAGAACTGGAGCTGGACCACGTTGGCGAAGTGCCCATCATTCACCCCTCTCGTCACCCCAAATTTGAAGCTTATTGTCAAAAGTTCTACGAGGCCAGAAGGCGCAAGGGTGTTATGTGGGCCGAGGCCGAACGCCTGATGGCCGATCCCAACTACTTTGCCTCTATGGCTGTCCATCTGGGCGATGCCGATGGGCTAGTGACGGGGGCCACCCAGAACTACGCCGACTGCGTAAAGCCCATCCTGCAAATCATTGGCACCGGCAAATACAAGACCGCCTCAGGACTGAACATTGTCCTATTTAAAGACAAAATGCTGTTTTTTGCCGACACTACGGTCAATATCGACCCCACTGCAGAGCAGTTGGCCAACATTGCCATTCACGCCTCCCGGGTGGCCAGGTACTTCAATGTGGAGCCCCGGATTGCCATGCTCAGTTTTTCCAACTTCACTGCCCGCAGGGAGAGCCCACAAAAAATGCGTCAGGCCGCAGACCTGGTCAAAAAGCGCTACCCCGACCTGATTGTCGATGGCGAGATGCAGGCCGACACCGCCGTCAACCCCGACATCATCGAGCGCATCTTCCCCTTTTGCGAAATCAAGGGTGGGGCCAATATCCTGATTTTCCCCAATCTGGATGCCGGCAACATTGGCTACAAATTGGTGCAGCAACTGGGTGGTGGCGAGGTTTTGGGCCCTTTTTTGATGGGAGTGAGAAAGCCCGCCAACGTCCTACAGCGAACCTGCACCGTGGATGATATCATCAACACCATGGTGCTGACCGCCCTCGAGGCCCGCGCCTACAACCTCAATGCCTCCGGGTAGGCTAATTATTCGACCTTCCGTCTTGATGATATGAACAATGAATTGCCTCAAAAATATCGGCACTTCGACATGGTGCGATAGATATGAAAAACGGCCTGGTTGCATCCAAACTCCGTCATTGTCTTGATTTGAAACGGTTCAGACAAACCATGCCCCAAGGTAGACTCCAAGTAGGCTCCAAGTAGGCTCCAAGTAGGCTCCAAGTAGGCTCCAAGGACAAGAAGACTCCCGTGGCAGATCTAAATCTCTGTTGGGGCGACAATTTGACCTTTGAAAGTGTTAATGAGTTGACTGGAAGACCGTTTACTTCGCGCCATAAACAAAATTATATAACAAATAAAATTAACAATGGACGTTATTTGTTGACGGAGTTTTCGACTCTCTAAAATGCCCTTGGTTGAATGAAAAGTGACCTTTACAAAAAAACAGTCTCCCCGACTGAAAAGGGGTCGAGGACAGTCTTCTTGAGCGCTTTTAAGAGCCTGTTGTAGAGGGGGATCGGCTCCTCTAAAAAAGGTCGAAAAAAAACCTGTGATAGAGTCATCCAATTCAATTGAACTCACCCACCGTCAGGAGGAGAACCCCAATGCAAAAGCCGTCCACCCATAAGTCTACAAGCCAGGCCCAAAGCCAACCCCAAAACCTCAGTGATCGGGACCTGCTGAGGCGCATGCAGCTTTTGGTGCAAAGAGAGAGAAGTCTTGTCACCGAAATCCTTCACCACTTGAGGGAGGTGGAAAGGCGTAAGCTCTACTCTGATTTGGGCTACAAGAGTCTCTTCGACTATGCCGTGAGAGAGCTTGGCTACTCCGAAGGCCAAGCCGGACGCAGGATTCAGGCCATGAAGTTGCTCCGGGAGCTGCCCCAAGAGGAGGCAAAGGAGCTGGAGAAAAAGATTGAAGATGGGAGCCTCAATCTCACAAATATCTGCCAGGCCCAGAGCTTTTTCAACGAGATCAAGAAGGCCTCCCCCAACAAACCCCTTCAGGCCAAAGAAAAGCTGGAGGTTCTCAAAGAGCTTGAGCACAAGTCCTCCCGTCAGGGCCAAGCTACCCTTTTGGAGAAGAGGCAAGATGCAGGCTTAGATGTGTCCCTGCCAAAGGAAAGGACTCGGATTTTGTCGGGGGAGCACTCGGAGCTGCGGTTGGTGCTCAATCGAGAGCTCTTGGCCGAGCTCGAAGAGGTTCGCGCTCTTTTGGGACAAAAGGCTTTAGGTATGAGCTGGGCCGAGCTGATTGGCGAGATGGCGGCTTTGAGCAAAGAAACCCTCAAGGATAAAAGGTTTGGCAAAAAACGAGAGAGAGCGACGCCATCCACTCCGGCGCTGAGGAGACGCTGTGTCGAGGCCGCCGCGCCCAAACCGCGGTCGATTTCAAAGGGCAAGAGGTCTCGAGTGTGGGAGAGAGATGGTGGGGCCTGTGTGAAGTGTGGAAGTCAACAGGGCCTTCAAGTGGATCACATTGTTCCGGTGGCTCTGGGGGGAGGCTGCGAGGAGGAGAATTTGCGCCTTTTGTGTGTCAGTTGCAATGTGCGAGAGGGGGTGAAGGAGTTTGGGCTG
>SKYF01000008.1 GCA_007128005.1 Bdellovibrionales bacterium | reverse complement strand
GGATCCCAGCCCGGCTCGCCCAGGTCGTCGGCGCTGGCATACATAATCTCATCAATCTGCTCAGGACTCAGTCCGGGGTTGGCTGCAATCACCAATGCGGCGACAGCGGCAGCCACTGGCGAGGAAAAAGATGTCCCAGAGGAGGCGCCGTAGCTCGAGCCAGTTCGAGTGGTTTGAATGCTGGCGCCGGGGGCGCTGAGGTCAACAAAGTTACCAAAGCTGGAGAAGCTGGTCAGTGAGTCATTGCTTCCTGTGGCGGATACAACAGTGATGTCTGCAATATGGCCCTCACCAGGATCGGTACCAGAGTTTCCGGCTGAGCCAAAGACCACACCCCCTTTGCTGCGCATATGGCGAGCAGCACTCTGAACGGTAGAGTGCCTCCAAGATCTGTAACTCATGTTGGCCACATGGGCGCCATTGTCAGCGGCCCAAACCAAGCCGCGGGCCATATCATTAGAGTAAGCCACGCCATCAGACTGTGTGCTGACTTTGATGGGCATAATCATCGCATGCCATCCCACGGCAGCCACCCCGATGCCATTGTCGGTGGACGCTCCAACTGTTCCAGCCACCCGGGTTCCGTGTCCATGGTGGTCATGAGTGTCATCATTTTGATCGACGGAGTTCCAGCCCGGAACTAGTTTTCCAACTAAGTCTGGGTGATTGGCTTGAATACCTGTGTCTAAAATTGCCACAATGATGCCCTCGCCCTGAGAATGGGTCCAAGCCGCTGAAGCCTCAATTTTCGGCAGATGCCAGGCGTTGCCATAACGAGGATCGTTGGGAATAACTTCTTGGAGTTCTTCCAGGTAGTTTTTTTCAGCGAACTCAATTTGTGGATTTTGAGACAGAGCTCTGACCACTCGGTCCTCAGCACCCTCAGGGACGCGAATGGTGCGCACATTGATGGCAGGAATTCTGTCGACGGCTTTGCCGCCCACTTGCCCAAGAATTCTCTCAAGCTGAGATTCTGAGAGTCCAGCCTTGGGTTTGATCAGGATCTCGCCTCGCTTAAAATCTTGGCCTTGGGATCCCGACCCCGGCGTACCCATGTTCGTATAAAGGACCATCAGCGCGGAGCCAATGACCACAGCAATCAATTTGTTGAATACGGAAAAGTTCATCTGTCCCCCCATTTTTTGAATTCGTCCCCACCTTCACCTCACTTCAAAAAGCAAGCCAAAATATGTGTTTCAAAGGGAGACTCTAATTTTAGCCTGGTCCTAAAATGACTGCTCTTTTTTCAACTGTCTTAAAAGAGAACATGGATAAATCTTGTTCAGTGTTTAAAAGTTCACTATGGGAGTGGCTTTTACGCGCCTGGATATTTTGCCGTGGTGATCTCACCTTTTTATCAGTCTAACATATTGCTTCATCAGACTTAGCAGGGAGCTGATAACTACCCATCTGAGGGAGAGTGCGATAGAGTCGGAGCTTTTACGGGAGTGGAAAATTGCTAAAAGTTGCCGATGGGGGGATGGCCACATCCCTATACGACAAGGGTTTTTACATCAATCGCAGTTTTGAAGAGTTGAGCGTCACTCAGCCAGAGGCAGTCAAAGAGGTGACCCAGGCCTTTCAAAAGGCGGGGGCAGAGTTTCTCACCACCAACACCTTTGGGGCCACTCGTCCGAAACTCACTGAGTATGGTCTGCAAGACAATCTCTTGGAAATCATCCAAGCAGCCGTAAAGATCACAAGAGAGGTGGCTGACTCGGCCCGAGCTACAGGAGCTGAGGCCCAGGTCCTTGGAGCCATCGGGCCTTTGGGAGTTTTGATTGAGCCCTTGGGACCCACCTCTTTTGCAGAGGCAGTGGACTTTTATCGGGAGATGGCCGAGGCTTTGGAAAGTGGCCGTGGGGAGACTGGCCGTAAGGAAAGCGGTCCTGCGGAAATCCCTGGAGTGGATGGCTTTACCCTGCTGGGCTTTTCCGATCTCAACGAGTTGAGGGCTGCCATTGAGGCGGTTCGCAGTGTCTCCACTAAACCTATTCACTCCCATATCTCCATTCAGGAGTCCATGCGGACCAGTCTGGGACACAGTCTGCCAGACTATGTGAACTTGGCCCATGAACTGGATGTAGAGGTCATAGGGCTCTCAGGAGAGGTGGGGCCCAGTGGAATGTTGACGGCCCTTGAGAAGCTCAGGCCTTTGACCAAGAGGCCCATTTCTATTTTACCCAACGCCGGATTGCCTCGCTATGTGAACGACCAATACATTTATCTCTGCAGTCCGGACTATATGGGCAAGTTTGCCAAGCGCTTTGCTCAAGCCGGAGCCAACATCATTGGCGGCCATTCAGGGGTCCATGAACCCCATATTCGCGCGGTCACCAATGCCCTGCGTATGCTGAAAGGGCTTTCTGCGGGTGCAGGTGTGGGATCGGGAGTTGCTTTGGGTGTGGGTGATCGGTCAGAGGCCAATGGCTCTGGGAACGGAGGTGAGCTCCAGGAGATTTCCGGGCGCTGGGTTTTGCAAGACCTCACTCAGGCCGTGGAGCCAAAGCCATTGGCTGAGCGCAGCCTATTGGGAAAAAAATTGGCGGCCGG
>SKYF01000149.1 GCA_007128005.1 Bdellovibrionales bacterium | reverse complement strand
TTGGGCTGAAAGGTCCCAATCCCAATCCGGTCAGCCTCACTCAGAACCATACGTCGCACTCGCACATGGCCAAAGACTTTATTGATGTCACCCTGGTACTTTTCCATCAGCTTGCTAAAGATATAGCGACTGGGAGGGCAGAGCTCTCCCCGAATCTGAATGCGAAACTCCGACTTATTGCCACGGTTGAGTTCGTCCACCACCTTTTGCCGCATCTCCTCAGGAATCAACAAAAGAGGCTCCTCATGCATGGGGCTGGGGAAGACCTTGACTCCTTTGCCAAAGATCTCCTCATGCTCCCCAGCTTCATCCACCCACTCAAAGCTGTAAAGGGCTCCGGAATCTGTTTTTGAATAGTCCTCTAGACCCCTCTTCAACAGACGACAAATGGTTGACTTAGCACTTCCCACCGGACCGTGAAGGAGAATCACTCGCTTTTCAGTTCCGTAACCAAGAGCGGCTGAGCGCAGGACATTGACCAGCTTCATAAGCGGAATGTCCGCCCCGAACACAGCATCCTTGCCGTCATTTTCAGCGTCATCAAAAAACTTGTAGTGAACCACATGTTTTTTCACATCCACATACTCATGGGAGCCCTTCTCCAAGATCATGTCGTACATTCTCTGAAAGGCATTGCGAGTCACGCGGGGGTTTTCTCTTACCAAGGACAAGTAATCGTCAAAGGACCCCATCCAATTTAAGTCCTGATAGACTTTTGGGTCGTAGATCTTAGCAAACAGTTCTGAAAAGTTGATTTGGCCGGATTCCGTAGCCATAGGCCCCCCTTTGTTAGCTTCTTTTATTATGCCTCAATATTAAGGACTTCAGCAAATTCCTTATGGAATTTTGAAGATAAATTCCCGAACTGGACCAAAGGCCTATTGGGTACCTAAGTTTTTCTTATAGAATGCGAAAGTAATCTCAATTTGAGCTGTTTTAAATAAATTAGTGACTGGCGATAACCGCCAGTCACTAATTAACGCAACCTGAACTGACGAAAGCCCTGGGGAGGAGACAGTTCAAACAACTCGGCCCTGGACTCCAACTGCTCCTGAAAGGAAGTCAAGTTCACCTGAACCTGAGCTCTTTCATGCTCTATCAGAACTCGTCGCGCAGTCTGGCTGCGATCCTGCCAAGAAATCTTCAAGCCTTCGCTCTCACTTTGACAAACAGTAAGGTAACCCCTTGAGTCCCGCTCACACAGCCAGTCACCTTCCGTGATCGGCTGCTCAAACAGAAGATTGTGCAGGTAACTGGGGCTCATGGGCACAGAAATCACTGGGATCATGGCCTCTGGTCGAGCCGCACCAAAAAAGAATCGCCTCTCTCCGGGCAGCAAATAGCGAACCTCGTCTTCTCTGAGTACCAGGCTCGCCAAATGAGCTCCTAGGGTGGAAGTGGCATCCACTCTGAGCTTTTCGTTTTTTACGGCATTGATAGACAAATTGACAATAAAGGACCTCTGCTCCTGCTGATCTCGAATCAGGGCGCGAGACTCCCAGTGGCCTTCCTGAATTTGATCGTACTTGAGAGGGGCTGTCTGGCAGGCCGTCAACAAACTAAGGAGAGCTGGAGTCAATAGAGCTGTCAGGGCTCTTGGAATCTTCTTGAAGCTCTTCCTGAGGCTCCTCCACAGAGGCCGGAGTTCTCCTGGGAGCCGCCAAGCGGGCGGCTGTCGCCGTGTTGGACTGCTGTTCAATTGCGGAAAGTTTGGCATTGATTTTGGCTCTTTTACTTGCATCGGACTCCATCTCCAAAGCCCGACGATACATCCGCTTGGCCTTTTCGACAAGCTGCTGACGGTAATAAGCGTCACCAAGGTGGACCGCAATGATGCTCTCCTGCCCTTCTTTTTTAAAGGCTTTCTCTAAATAAGGTATGGCTTCCTCCACTCGGCCCTGCTTGAACAGCACCCAACCCACCGTGTCCAGGATATAGCCGTCCTTGGGTTGCAACGTCAGCGCCCGGCGAGCCAGCACCTCAGCCTCCTCTAGGTTTCGATCGAGCTCGGCATAGGTGTAGGCTAGAAAGTTCAGGGCCTGAGCATGATCGGGTTCAAGTTCAAGAACCCTACGCATAGAGAAAATTGTCTCCTCAACCTTACCCAATCGCTCTTGTACAGAGCCCATAAAGAAGTGCAATTGAGCCTGGTTTGGGAAGCGCTCGACTGCCTCTGTCAGGGCCTCTAGGGCCACTTTATGATTTTTTTGCTCCTCAAGAAGTGAAGCGTAAAAGGCATAGAGTTCGGGCAAGTCCTTGCGCCTCTCTAAAGCCTCTTTGACCACGGAGACGGCCAATCCCAATCGGCCTGAGTTGCGCAAAATATAGGCCTGCTGAATGATGGCCTCAGGATAGTAGGTGCTGCCCGAGGGGATTTTCGCATAGTGAGTCCTGGCTAGGTCCCACTTCTCCAGCTGCTCATAGACTGCCGCTAGATAAAAGCGAATCCTATCTGATTCCGGGAGCTCCTGCAAAATCCGCTCAAACCTCCCTGCAGCTTGTTCGTATTCCTTGCGCTCAAGAAGGATCAGCCCCATCTGCATTCGCACATTGAGGTTGCCCTCATCCAGGCTCTCCAAATGCACCAGCTGTTCGTAGGCCTTCTCAAATTCCTCTCGTTCAATGTAGCTTTGCGAGAGCATACTGGCGACAATTCGCTCAGGGCCAAAGCGCCGCTGATAGGACTCCAGCTGCCTAAGTGCCTCCTCGTCACGGCCCTGCCGCTGGTAGATCTCCACCAAGGCCAAAACCGACTCCAAATGGTCTGGCTTGAGGCTAAGGGCTCTCTTAAGACTCTGCTCTGCTGCCTGAGTGGCCTTTTTATTGGCAGCGCTTTCTGAGCTTTGACTGCTGGCGGGCTGACGCCCACCGCTCCTTCTGGTCTCTTCCAAATGCACTCGGCCAATGTAGTGATGGGCCATGTGGGGTTCGGGATAGTTTTTGTTTTGTGCTAGCTCCCGGAAGTGACGCACAGCCTTTTCAGACTCCCCCTGCTCAGCAAAGATCAGACCCTTAAACACATGGGCCTCCCAGTGCTCGGGACGGCGCTCGATAATTTTGTCGTATTGCTCCAGAGCCGAGTTGAATGCGCGCATCGAAGCATAAAGACCCCCTAAAAGAAGCCTGGCATCCAGAGAGTCCGGGTCCATTTCCGCAGCCAGCTCGGCCTGCTCGATGGCTTCACTGAGCAAGCCCTGTCTAAGAAGCTCCGCAGCCAAACGCAAGCGCAAGAGGGCACTTTGATTGTCATAGATCAGAGTGAGCCGAAAGGCCTCCACTGCCTGGCGACTCTTGCCCTCCATGCTGAGGGCCTCCCCAAGAGTGAAGTAGTAATCTGCCTGGGCACGCATAAAGAGGGGGTCAACCCTATCAGAGTCCCCAAACCGGATCTCTGGAGGAGTCATCGAAGCTGGAGCCGGATGCAGGTTACTCAAGGCCGACTCCCTCAACAGGGCCGAGTGGTCTGAGGTCCCAGATGTTGCACAAGCTCCAAGCCCGAGCGAAAGACCAAAGAGAAAAAGACGTGAATGTCGCCAAAATGACCCTATCATGGGCCTCTTCTCGGCATTTTTTATAGGCTATTTAAACATTTAATAATATTAGATAAATACTGAACTTTAGACAGATCTAGTCGAGCCCGACTGAGGGCTAATTTAAGGACAACAAGCTCGGTTTTTAACCTAGTGTGTTAACCGACATCCAGGGTGAAAAAGTCTCATTCACAGGGTAGATAATGCAAAACGTTAAAATCTTTGAAAATTCTCGCCCCAGGGCTTCAAGGATTCTTGACAGCCCGTGACAGCCAAGGCTATGGTGCCCCCGAAAAGACGGGTGACATGCCGCGATTAATTGACGATTTTTCGGGGAGAAACTTCCAGAGGAGGCATTCTGGTGAATCAAGAAATGGTGTCTAACAAGACAAACGCAAGAACTAAAATTATTAAGCGCTACCAAAACCGCAAACTCTATGACACTCAGCAAAGCTGCTATGTCACATTGGATGATATCGCCAAGATGATCCGCTCCAATGAAGAGGTCATGGTCATTGACAACAAAACTAAGAATGACATCACTGCAGCCACTTTGACGCAGATTATTTTCGAAGCCGAGAAAAAGGCTTCTCAATATGCTCCTCTCTTTACACTGCGTGAAATCATTCAAAGCGGAAATGGAAGCATTTCCAACTTCCTAGCCAAACTTGGAGCTTTTCCACAGGACTATGCAGAAAAGCAAGCCGCAGCTCAAGAGGCCGCCGCCCTCAAAGTTGAGTCGAGCAAACCCTCCTACGATGATTTGAAACAGTCTCTCGAGGAGAGAGTCGCCACCGCAGCCAGTGCTGCCACCGCTGCCAATCAGAACAATGAAGTGACGCGCACCGGAAGCACTTATAGCGCAGACCAAACTCCAGAGCTTCCCAGCTCAAATAAGAGCTGGAACAACTAAGACTTTTGGAAATTACTAAGAGTTTCGGCGGCGGAAGAGACCTTTCTCTTCCGCTTTTTTTTGGGCTTCGCTATTTCAGGGACCGCCAGCTTAAAAAAGTCCGACTTCTGGGTAAAATTTTTACAGATTCAAATTTAAAACTCTCCCCACTCGGCAAGCCCACAGAGGTCAAGCCCTCAGCAGCAATCTGATACTCTCCCACAGGCAAAAAGACTCGGTGCAACTGCAAACTCTCTGGCAGGGTCGACCAGTGTCTTAAGTCAGCCCGGTCCATCAGATTCATTCCCAGCCAAGCCAAGAGTCCCAGGGCCTCGTTTTTTTGCCGAACCTGCTCTGCCACCACGGCTTTGACTCCGATGCCCGCTATGCGCTTGGCCAAAAGAGCTCCATAGACCTCATTCAGAGCCTCCATGGCCACCCCATTGACATCCAAAATCCGCTCAGCCCGAGCCGCCGTGGTCATACCCTCTAGACCATTGCCTTGAATCTTGAGGTGTGCCGAAGAGGTACGACTCAGAACAGGTCTAAACTCCGGCAACCGAGGCTCCTGAGAGTTGGGTCTTTTTCGAGGCCCCCAGCCCTGCTGAAAGATAAATACCAACTCCCCATAGTCAGAGCTTCTCCAATAGGGTTTTATCTCCAAACCTGGGTACTGCTCTTGCCAGTGGCGCAAGTCCTCTGTGCGTCGACCTAAAACTGCCACACGCAACAGATCCTCTCGTAAAAACATAAGCTGAGGAGCCAGCTCATAGGCTCGCTTGTAATCAATATGAGCACTGTCATAATTGCCCGTGGCCTCCCAAATCATTCCTGAAACATAGTAGGCAAAGGGGTAGTCTCGATAGTTGCGCCCCGCCTCGGTCCGATAGAGGTGAAGCATCTGATTGATCTTTCTTGTCTCCACTTGAGCGGCGTCAAGATCCCCCAACAGCAGAAAGTTCAGGGCCAAGAACACATGGATCAGTATTTTCTCGTAGTCTTCGCCCTTGTACTGAACCATTTCCTCTGACAATAGCAAAGAGCCTGAAATTCTCGATAAAGAGTGATAGTCTTGGATTTGAGCAATTCTCTCCGCTTGAAGTAGAGCCTGGTTGCTGGCTTCCAAGTCTCCGGCTAAGTGAAGTGCCACTGCATAGTCTAACAGATAGACAAGCTGGTCTCCCCCCTCGGTCTCAGCCAACTTCTTCAGATCATGAGCGGCCTCTGTAAACCGCCCCTGGGCAATAAGGTCTCTGGCCTGAGTCACTCGAGTCTGATAGGTGGCACAACCTAAGGCACCCAGAGTCACAACCAGAATGGCTAAAATGACCCAACCCTGAAAAAGTCTCGCCAAGCTACAAGCCCACTCTTCGCTTTCTAAAGAGCTTACGGATTTGTTTGTGATCCGACCAGACAATCAGCCCGGTATTTAGGTTGGTGAGGTTGAGAGTGATTTTATAGTAAACAGTTTTTTCCCGACCGGCCTGCTGAACAATGGAGTCCACTCGTCCGTTCACAATATAGTCAGCGCCGATCTGTCGTCCAGGCCCTGCACGGGTGGCCCCTTCAACCATCCCAGAGGAGTGGTACTCGTACTCCTCGCTGATGTCGTCTCGAGCGGCTCGATCGACAAAAGTCACCCTGCCTCCACGCATCAACTCCACAGTGATCATATCAGTGATACTTTGCGTATCAATATGCTCGCTGGTCTTGTTTTGAAGGCGGGTCACCATCAAAATTGGAGGCTTTGGGGCTGCAGCAATCGCATTGTGTCCAGAAAGGCTTGAGACCAGCTCTGCCACGGCCTTTTGCATATCGGTCTCAGACCACTGATCGGTGAGTAAATTGGCCCTCTCCACATCAGAATCATAATCCCCCTTGATAAAGGCTCTGGGCCCACAGCCCATCACCACCAACATCAGGGCTCCCAAAGCCAATCCAAAAAAGCGCACTGCCATTGCCAACTCCCTTGTTAATTTAGAATCTACGACTTTCACATTTTCGCTCCGATGAAGTCTTTTGGCAATGCTTTAAGGGATTCGAATTGCTCTTCAAAAAAATCCGAACTTCGGCCTTGCCGGACAGGGCAAAGCCCTTAAAAGCCCTTCTGGGCTGGACCTTGATTTTGCAGAGGAGTGGAGCATGCAACATGTTGTGACTTCTAGCGATAAAGCCTACCGCATCCTTCGCTCCATTGCCTTCAAAGAAGTTGAGGAGTTCTGGGCTATGGCCCTGAGGGCTGACAAAAGCCTTATTCGCACAGAGCTTCTGTTTCGCGGCACCGCGGACTGCTGTCTTATCCACCCCAGAGATGTCTTTCGCTTTGCCCTCCGCCACAACGCCTCAAGTCTATTGGTGGCACACAACCACCCCAGTCAAAACCCTATGCCCTCAGACATGGATGTACAACTCACCCATCAACTCGTCCAAGCAGGGCGGCTGATGCAAATCCCCATTTTAGACCATATTATAGTGGCAGCCAGATCCTATGTGAGTTTTGCAGACGAGGGGTGGATTTAGCGAACAGCTCCTCCGTAGGATTCTCTTTGGGGCTGAGAACTCTCAGATTGGGGAAACCTTAAGGGCTGAGGACGACGAATCCTCTTGATATCAACAACTTCGAGGCTGTCGTTAAGTTCAATTTCGTAGCCCTGCTCCCTGGCATTGGCCAGAAAGGCATTGACGAACTCCGCCTCATAGCGGGTCTCGTAGTCCTGCATCCACCTTTTATGTTCTAATTGGGCGTTGATCCTCTGCTCTGGCCAGTGGTCCGCACTCGGAGCCGAGCCTGATGTGATATCTCTGTAGACGGCCTCTGACCGGCGGTCGGGTGGCAAGTTGGCCAGATGAGCCGGATACTGAAAATCCTGATTCAAAAAACTCAAATCCAACTGATCCAAAGAAGGGGCTGTATCGCGATTGACCTGCTCCACTCTCCACTGCTCTGATTGTTTCATCTGGTCAATGCTCTGCAAATGCTCTGTCACTCGACGATTGATTCTATCTCGGACCTTAGCCTCAAGAGCCAGCCTTTCCTCTAGTTCTGAGTGTTGCCCTGTCGTGCTGCCCTCAGGCAAAAGCGAGCTGTGGTGAGTGGCCCTGTCTTGTGACTGTGAGGCCAAGAGCAAAACAATTCCAAGAGCAATGGCGCCCCAAAGTGTATAGTCACTGAGTTCAAACTTCTGCGGATTGGAGTTTTGCCCTCTCATGGGTTTATTATGCCAACAGAAGAGCAATTTTAAAACCCAATCTCTAAAAGTGTCTCAATTTGAGACGGCTTTTAATGGTAAAACAATCACAAACTCCGTCCCCTTGCCGGGTTCAGAGTGAACAAGTAGATCTCCCCCATGCTTTTGCACAATCCCATAGGATATACTCAGCCCAAGACCTGTTCCCCGACTCAATGACTTGGTGGTAAAGAATGGGTCAAAAATCTTGTCTACTGTGGCCTTGCTCATTCCCCGCCCTGAGTCGCGTATGGAAATTTTCACCTGATCCTGTCCTGAAGTCTCGGTGCGGATCCAAATAGTGCCCTCACCTTCAATGGCCTGAGCGGCATTGGAGAGAATGTTCATAAACACTTGATTGAGCTGGCTTGGGTAGCACAGCACTGGGGGGAGGGTTCCATAGTCCTTCTCCACCTGAATGCGATTCTTAATCTCCCCTGTTAGCAGTCTCAGAGTGTTGTCCAGCCCCTCGTGAATATCCACTTCCTTGAGCTGGGCCTCCTCCAAGCGTGAAAAATTGCGCAAGCCTAAAACAATATCTCTTGTTCTTCTGGCTCCGTCCTCACAGGACTGAATCAACTTAGGCATGTCCTGCTTGATGTAATCATAGTCAATTTTTTTTATTTTTCTTTTTATCTCATCGAGATCACTTTTTTCACTTTCCAACTCGTCTACCAGGGCCATCAGTTTTTCCGAATAATCCTTAAGATGAGTCATATTGCTGTAGATAAAGCCAATCGGATTGTTCAACTCATGGGCGACTCCTGCAACCAACTGCCCCACACTGGCCATTTTTGCCGTGTGGACCAATTTGGCCTGGGTGTCTCGGATTTCTATATAGGCCTCTTCAAGCTCCCTAATCTTGTCCTTTAAGGCCTTTTGAGTCTCAAAGGTCCTCTTTGACATATCGGCAAAGCTCTCTGCCAAGAGCCCAATTTCCGTCTCGGTTGTGATTGGAATTTGTGCCGGCCCCTGAGTTAAGTCGGCACTGTCTATGCCCTCTAACATCTGATACAGGGGCCTCAATAGCACCCGGGAAATCACCAAGCTCATCACCAGTAAAAGCACTACAATGGTGGCAAAGACTGAGAAAAAAGCATAGTTAATATCTCTTAACACGGCTCGAGCTGAACTCTTTGAGGCCCCCAAACCCACAAAAAGCTCCGCTTCGCCCCAGTTGAGACGCTTCAACATAAAGCGATAGGGCTCTTCACGAAGGGTGTAATCAAAAAACTCAAAAAGCTCCCCCCCCAAACGATCTTTAAAAAAATGCACCGGCTGCAGAGTCAAATCCTCGTGGGTTGAAATCAAAGTCTCGGAGCCAGGCCGGGCAAAAAGAATTTCAAGATTCACTCTATTCCTTAGGTTGGATAAGAAAACCTCGTCGATTGAGATAACCTCTTCAAGAAAACCCACGAGCCGACCCGTTGCCGAAAGGACCTGAGTAAAAACAACCAGCTCCATCCAGCCTCTTTCCCCTTCACCGCTAGGAGCTTGAATGTCCACAAGAGCCAATTGCTGACTGCCCCCAAAAGATTCCAGAAAGTCCTCCGAGAGAAATATATCGCCTGTCTCTAAGTGAGGTTTGCGCTCAACTCGCCCATCACTCTCTCGGTACATGGCTGCATCGAGTCTCCCTTCGCGGTTATAGACCCAAATCCTCTGCGCTAGAAGCTCGGTAGACATCCAACGGCGGACAATGTCCCTAAGTTGAGGCCGGTTGTTATTGGTCAGATGAAAAATAAAACTTCTGTCGTTGGCATGGCGAAGGGATGAGTCTCTGAGTCCCTCTTCAAAGTCACTTAATATGATACCAATCTCGCGCCCGTTTCCCAGAAGCCTTTTGCTCAGTTCCTGGTCAATGGCCTGCTCGTATTTGATGAGAGAAAATCCCGTAATAAACGCCATGGGGGTGACAGAAAAAATCACAAACCACATCATCAAAAGAGATCTCAATGATTTTTTGGGCCGGCGCTTAAACTCCATAACTCCCCTCAGAATTAGGATCAGACTCAGGTTCGGACTCCGGCTCTGGCTCCACTCTCTCCAGCCATAGGATAAAGCGAATGGTTCCCTCTGGCATCACTCGCCAGTGAGGATTTTTAAAAACTCTCACTGGACCAAACTCGCCTAAGGCCTCCAATAAAGCATCGTGATTGGTCTCGGGAATGGTAAAATGATAATAGGAGCCCTGAGGACGACGCCACCCCAACTCGACCTCACCGGCCTTTTTTCCGCCCAAGGCCTCAATTCTCGCTGTGACCGCGTCGGTGACTTCATCGACATTTTCCAAGTTCATAAAAGCCCGATAGATCTCCCCCTTTAAGGCCGGCTCGGGCTCTGCCAC
>SKYF01000032.1 GCA_007128005.1 Bdellovibrionales bacterium | reverse complement strand
GCTGAGCCGAAAGATCAAGCCACCTAAGAGTTCCCAGCTGAGTTGTGCTTGGGCTTCTCTCCTGTCGTCCAAATCCGGCAATTTTCAGAATTCGTCCGGGAGCCAGTCCTTGTCTCTCCAAGCCCTCATTGGCTGCCAAATTCACCACAGGGACTCCATGCAAAGGACTCTCTAGCTCCACAACGGCTAGGTCAAAGCGCCCCCGAAAATCCAAATCCAGAGGATGAACTCGGTAATGGGGATGAATGTGATAATCCCTTACCGCTGTGCCCTTTTGAAAAGTCTTTTCCTGGGACCCTCTATTTTTGTGCACAAGCAGATCTTCAATCACCCTCTCTCTGTCAAAATGATTGGGATAAAGGGCTGAAGGAATACAGTGAGCGGCCGTCAAAACAAAACGCGGAGCCAACAAAGTCCCAGTGCAGTGAGGCTGACCACGAAAAGAGAGAGCAAGTACCACCCGGTTGATCGGGCTATCTGGCTCGGACTCAAAGCCCCCGACAATAGAAAGCTCGTGGCCCAGTGGGTCTGTGAGTTCTGTGTCTTGAACCCCAGAACAGGCCACCAACAGGGCCGCTGTGGCCATCACAAAAAAGAACAATCCCCACTTCACCCTCTCTTCTCCCCCTGCCTACGACTTTAGATATTGGACCAACTCACGAATACACCCCTTACCCCCCGGGGTTTTAAGCTCCTGGTGAACAATGCCTTTAATCTCTTCCACAGCGTCACTGGGGCAAAAAGAGTAGCCGGCCCTTTTTAAGCATTCCAAGTCTGGAGTGTCATCGCCAATGTAGGCCACATTCTCCCAGGCCAAGTCCTCCTGCCGCAAAATGCTCTCCACAGCGGCGACCTTGTCAGCCACATTGGCAAAAACATAGTCCAAGCCTAAGTGACGGGCCCGAGACTCAAGAACATCTTGACCAGGCCCCGCACTGACAAAGGCGATCTTAAGCCCCATGGCTTTGGCCTCCTTAAAGCCCAAGCCATCGCGGTAGTGAAAGACCTTCATCACATTGCCTTCAGCCGTCCAGAACAGATGTCCATCGGTTAAGACTCCATCCACATCAGATATCAAAAGGCGGATTTTTTCTTTGGCTTGTGGCCCCATGATCAACCTCTTCCGTCACGTCTTCAATAGAGCTCTTTGCCCACGGCTTGGGCCACAGCCTGACACTGCCTATAGAGCTTTTCAAAGACCTCATGGCTGAGAGCCTGAGCCGCATCGGACTTGGCCTCGGCCGGATTGGGATGGACCTCCACCAAAAGAGCGGCCGGGCCAATGGCCGCTCCGGCCAAAGCCAGTTGCGGAACCAGACTGGCGATGCCCACAGCATGGCTGGGGTCGATGACGATGGGCAAGTGGCTCATCTCTCGGCAGCGCACCGCTCCCCCAATGTCCATGCTAAATCGAGTCTCTGACTCAAAGTCCCGAGTGCCGCGAAAACACAGAGCCACTCTCTCGTTGCCCCCTTGCAAAATAAAGTCGGCCGCCAACAAGAGCTCCTTTAAGGTGGAGCCGAATCCCCGCTTCAACAAAATAGGCTTTCTTAAGTCCCCACAGCCGCGCAAAATATCGTGGTCATACATGGCCTTAGCTCCAATTTGAATCACATCGGCCACCTCGGCCACTGCAGCCACATGTCCACCACTGCGAACTTCGGTGAAAATAGTAAAGCCAAACTGGCGGCGCACTTCATCCAGGAGCCTTAAACCCTCTTCTCCCAAGCCCTGAAACTTCCACGGCGTGGTGCGAGGCTTAAAGGCACCCGCGCGAAAGGCCCTAATTCCCAGACCGGCCAAAAATTCTGCCGACCTCATAATCTGATCATAGGATTCCACGGCACAGGGGCCGGCCACCATCAGGGTCTTATCTGGACTCAAAGCCAACTGGGGGGAGAGATCAAAATAGGTGTCTTCTGGCTTAAATTTTCGCGAGGACAATTTAAAGTCCTGATCCAAAGACTTCACTGTGGCTGGCTCCACCACCGGATAGGTCTCTAAGGGATCTGGCGAAAACAGCCAACGCCGCCCATAGAGCTCCACACTCTGACTGCGCCCCTCGGGCAGGGCCGCCTGGGCCTCGTCGGCGCTTAAATTATCTTTGATCTTGGCTATAAACATACCTCTCTCCTACCTACATCTAATCACTCGATCGGAACTCGTGGAGCCGACGATTTTGTTGGATCGATCTAAAACTGGAATTAAAGACAAATAGTGGGGAATGGAAGTGACCATTTGCAAAACTTCCCTCTGGTCCATATCCACATAGAGACACCTGGGGTTTTTGTTATAAAACTCCTCGACCTTCATTTGGAAAATCCCTTCGCGGTACTGACTGATCATATGG
This sequence comes from Bdellovibrionales bacterium, assembly GCA_007128005.1. Lineage (GTDB taxonomy): Bacteria > Bdellovibrionota > Bdellovibrionia > Bdellovibrionales > UBA1609 > SKYF01. The sequence goes on along the minus strand of SKYF01000032.1, from coordinate 26,161 downwards.
CGAAGGTCTCCATTGGTGATGATGCCCAAAAGTCTCTCCGTCTCATCGGTGACCATGGCCCCACCCAATTTGTAAAAATCGATGGTTTCGATCAAGCCCTGAAAGTCCGTATCCAAAAAGACCTTGGGCGAGCGCGCCGCTGGAATTAAAATCTTCTTAAAAAAGTGTCGACTCTCTCGCCCCACCAGCTTGGCCAGCTCGGCTTTCATGGGTTGAGTGTTGATCAGGGAAGAGCCCGAGACCGCAATGTCGACCTTGAGCTCCAAAAGCTTTTTTGAGATCTCCTCATTGACTCCCCCATCCACCTCTATGGGCATCTGCGGGTAGTTTTTCTTGACCGATTGAATGACCTCGTAGGCCGACTCCTGAAACTTCATCCCCGAAACCCCAGGAACAGTGGCCATCACCAGAGCATAGTCAAATTGATCCAGCCTGGAGATGTACTGCTCAAAGCCCTCTTTGGCCTGAATGGCCAAACCCACCCGCATATTGTACTTCTCCACATAGGACTCACTCAGCAGATCCTCGGACAGCAGCTCCGCCTGAATAGCAATCTGATCAAAACCCAGCTTTTCCAACTGGGGTAAAAACTGCTCCGGCCGCTCGTGAATGAGGTGACCATCAAAGGGCAACCTGGATTTTTTTCTCAGCTGGGAGAGCAGCTCGAAATCTGGGGCCGTATTCACCGGAAAATCAAAGTGAATCATATCGGCGGTGGACTCTTGAATCTCACCAATCAAATCAGCGATATCCCGGGTTTTGTCTGAAAAAATAGATGCAGAAATTAACATAATTGGCCTAAGAGCTTACCCGATCTTGGCCATAAATTGTATGCCCGATTTTAATGCGCCGAGTCCAAAGATCTCGGGGGCTAGGAGGCCGCTCGCTTCAGGGAAACCACCATCCGAGCGCCCTCCTTATAGGTCAGATCTAGGTCCACCGAGCCTTCATGCTCCCGGACGATGGAGTTGACAAGGGCCAGCCCCACTCCTGTGCCTACTCCCTCCTCCTTGGTGGTGAAAAAGGGGTCAAAGACCTTTTCTCTGAGCTCAGGAGGAATGCCCGGCCCCGTGTCGGCCACTGAGACTTCGACTCCCCCTGGCCCTTGAGTGGCTTTCAGAACAATAGCTTTCAGAAAAATAGCCCTCCGCTCCGTCTTCAGTACGGCATCCCGAGCGTTGTTGAGTAGGTTAACAAAGACCTGTTGCAGTCGCCCTGAGTTGCCCTGCACCCAGAGCCCCTCTTCCAGCTCCACCTGAAGGTCGATCCCCTCCTTCTGGTAGATTTCTCGCACCATCTCCACAGTCCCCAGCAATAGAGGCTGCAAATCCAATCTCTTTGTTTCAATGGTGTCCGCTCGGGCAAAGGTTCTCAAGCCCTTCACGATGTGGCTTATTCTCTCCACCGAATTCAAGGTTTTGCTCGTCTTCTGCAAAAACACTTCATCCTCCAAACCCGACTTGGCCATATGCCTTCTCAAAGTTTCCATCTGCCCCTGTATAATGGCCAGGGGGTTGTTGATCTCATGGGCCACACCCGTGGCCAGCTCTCCGATAGAGGCCAATTTTGACTGATGAAAGGAAATCCTCTTCTGAGTCTCCAGATCTCGAGCCAAATTCATCTCATTGATTATTTCGCCCAATCGATCATAAAGAGGTCCGTAGTGCACCCACTCTTCTTGAGGAAAGCATTCCTGTCGAAACCCCAAAGCCAGTATGGCCAGCAGCTTTTTGTTGTAGAGAATCGGAACAGCTCGAAACTCCTTCAGCCCAAAATTTCCCTGCACGAGGATCTCCTGATGAGACTTTGAGACCTCCTTTAATGAGGCCTCTAGCTGGCTATACTCAGGAATTGAGAGCATCTCCTGCACAGAGAGCACTCTCGACTTTCCCTCCGCAGCCTCATCCGAGCTCTCTGCCGCTACAAATTCTATAAGGCTTCCCGCCTCATCCACTTCACCAATGATTCCAAAGTCAGCCTGATAAGAGTCTACCATTCTGTCGAGAAGGCTGGTGTAAAACTGGCTCTTATTTCCAGCGGCCGCGATAAACTGAGCCCGAACATCAGAGATAAGGCCCTCCACCGCCTCCTGTCTCTTTTTCTCAGTGATGTCAAATAAAACTCCAATCAGATCCTCACTGGCAGGGGCCTGTGCCCCCCTCTCCCACACCCACCTCACGGAGCCATTTTTATGCTGTATGCGGTAGGTAAGGTCATAGCCTCTCTGCTCGCGAAGAGCCTCGGCAACCCCATTCTCAACATAACCGGCATCCTCAGGATGGATAATGTCACCAAAAGAAATCTTTCTGTCTTGAACAAAGTCCTCTGCTGGATATCCTGATAAGGCCTCAATATGAGAGCTGACAAAGTTCATGGTCCAACTTTTATTCACCTGACATTCATAGACCACGGCCGGAGAAAAGCGGAAGATCGCATTGAGCTTTTGGCTGAGAGCTTCTTGCTCCATCAGCAAAGCCCTTCTTTCTTCCTCGGATTTCTTTTTCTCAGTGATGTCTTCTACAATGGACCAAATGCCTTTCTGGCCACTGTAGTCCTCCACAACAAATCCTGAAAGCTCCACGGGAACGAGCTTGCCGGACTTGGTCCTGTACTCCTTACGATAGGGGCCATACTCTCCCTTACTCTCCAACTGCTGCAACTGAAGGGCCTCCTCTTTGGCATAGCTCTCCGGGGTGAGGTCCCAGTAAGCGATCTGGCTCAGCTCCTCAATGGAGTATCCGGTGAGTCTTTCAAACTCCCGGTTGCATTCAATAAAGCGGCCTTGCATATCGCAAAAGGCAAAGCCAAAGGGAGCTTTGGAAAAAAATAAATCTAATTTTTCCCGGCTGGCCACGAGCTCAGTTAAGTCCGTGTCTGTCCCGGTAAAGCGAAGGGGCTTGCCATCCTTATCCCACTCGCAAAAGCGGCCTCGACCCATCACGTGAACCCAGCGCCCCTCCCTGTGACGCACACGGTGCAGGCACTCGTAGGAATCCGTCTTTCCCGAGAGATAATTCTGAATGGCCTCATGAGCTCGCGGAAGATCTTCTGGGTGAACTCGAGACTCCCAATCCGACAAGTCCATATTAAGGTCCAAAAGCTCAAGTCCTCGCAATTTGGCCCAAGACTCATTGTAGGTCACTGAATTGTCGGCCAAGTTCCAGTCCCAAATCCCCAGATTCCCCCCCTCGATGGCGAGGTTTAAAACTTCCTTAATGTCCAAAATCTTTTTTTCCAAAAACTTGCGTTCACTGACATCTCGAACAGTGGCATGAAGGTAGGATCTTCCGCCCTCATCTATCCGACTGAGTCTCACAGTGCAGGGAATCTCCTTGCCGGCCTTGGTGCAGTGGATCCACTCAAAGAAGTGGCTTCCAGATGTCATTGCGGCCTGAATCATCCGCTGGGCCTTCTCGGAGGAGGGCAGGCCATCGGGCTGCTGGCTGGGAGAAAGGCTCCATGGACCCAATTCGACAAACTCCTTCTCAGTGGCCACTTCAAATAACTCAAGAGCAGCTGTATTGCAGGAGGAAAACTGCCAGGTGGGAGGATTCAAAGTCATCATGGCGTCTTTAGATTGAGAGAATAGCTGCTTATAGCGGTTCTCACTCTCCCGCAGGGACTCTTCGTATTTTCTTTGCACAGTCACATCTTGAAAGGTCCCGATCACCTTTACCACCTGCCCCTGAGAGTCTTGAACTGGGCGGCCGATGGACCTCACCCACTTTTTTACACCCTTGGCATCATAGAACTCAAAAACATCATCAAAGGGCTGCGTTTTTTGAATACAATCCTCGATCAACTGGGTGAGCTTTGGCCGTTCCCTCGGCGCATAAAAAGATAGGCCGTCGAGCTTGTGCGTGGGCGTCCCCACAGGAATCTGATAGATATGATAGATCTGCTCACTCCACAGGGTCTTACCGGTTGCTACATCCAGCTCCCAGCCTCCCGCCTCAACGATCTTTTGCACATCCAAAAACTGTTGATAAACCTTCTGAGCTTCAGTTTTAAGTGACCTGCTCTCAAGCAGATCGACGACATGTTCTGCCGCCCATCGCAAAATTTCCATTTGCTCTGAGCCCCATGCTTCTTCCCTGAAGTTTGCTACCCCTAAAGTGCCCACCCTGAGGCCCTCAGAGGTCTTGAGAGCTACCTCCTTGAAGGGAACAGCCTTAGAGGCTTCAAGATTTTCAGCCCCTTGGTCCTCAACGCAATATGAGAATTTCACCACTTCATCCTGGGAATGAAAAATCTTGAGAACTGCGTACTCCGCCCCGCAAAGTCGGCAGCTGCGAGACAACAGAGGGTCTAGGTCTTCTCTGGTCAATTTTGAAGTATCATAAAACTTCAATGTAGTGCTCAACGATCTCTTTGATCTGATCATAGGAAAAAGGCTTGTGAATAACGGCCACTCCCCCCTTATTGACAACAATCTCATCGGTGTACTCATTGAAGCCTGTGATCATAATCACTGGAGTCTCGATCTGATTTTGCTCCATCTTTTCAAGCAGCGTCATCCCATCCATTTTGGGCATGCGGATATCACTGATCACACAGGTAAAATCCTGATTTTTTAGGAGCTCTAGAGCTTTTTGGCCATTTTCAGCTTTCACGCACTGACAGTTCAAATCCACAAGCATTTCCTCGAGAACATCTCGAAGATCGCCATCATCCTCAACAATTAAAACTTTCAAATTCTTACTCATATTTAAATTATATTTGATTTAGTGTTCTGATCAATGGTTTACATAAAAAACAAAAAAAACCACTGCCGAGCTAGAGATTGGTCGAGCTTCTTAGGGTTCATAAATTCATTTGAAATTCTCTTCAATCAGATCCAGACATTTCATAGATCCGCTCCAAAGGGCTTCTTTGAAACTGGGACATCAGGCGCAGGAGCATTTCATCGCTGTCTTGAAGCCCCATACCCATTTTCAAAGCTTGAAAAGCGGATGCCTGATCGCCCATTCTCCACTGGGACTCAGCCAGGTAAAAATAGCCAACATAGGATTCGGGAAAGAAATCAATATACTCCAAGGAGATATCCATTAACGACTCAAAATCATTCAATGCCGACAGCCTCACAAAAGGAAGGTGAATCAGGTCTCTATCTATTCCCATCAACTCCTGGGCTGCCAATAAGGGCGACGGATCCAATGGGTCCAGAGCATAGGCCTCAAGCAAAATCTCTTCCTCGACACCCACCACATCAAAACTCAAAAGTCTGTCGAAGACGGCCACGTACTCGTTGGGATCGATCGGCTGGGCAAATTTGACTTCCAGAAGGAGCAGATTCATAAGTTTGCTCTTGAGCCCTAAATAACTTCCAGGGTCACGGGAAACCAGCTCTTCAGCCAGTTCAAGATTTCTATTGATCTCCTCAAATGACAATTCCGAGATATAGCGATGACCGGCATAGAGCCGATCCTCCACTTCAGCGAAATTAAGTTCGGCCAAAGGCCTATCTGCATCTGCCATTTGCAGAATCACAAAGTCGCGGACCCTTGGTACCAATTCTAGACAAGGGCCCACCTGCCACCCCTCCAATTCCCCTCGGCCCAAATGACAACCCGTAAGAAACTCCAACACAACCAGGTGCTCCACTTCCTGCAACATGGCCTGAACACAGTCGTCAGAAAAAAGGGGGCGCATATGAAGAAAGTCATTCTCCAATAAAAAGACCTCTTGAGTCGCCCAGCGGGACCAGTCCACAATGCAGCGAGACAGAAGCTCCTGTTCGCCGAACAAAGAACTGGGTTCAGGTTCTGCAATTGGAGCCGGGGGGCGGAGCTGTGACCGCACAGGTTCTTGAGCCTCTAGGGGCACAAGCTCCCTCTTTCTTTCGACGATCTTGGCTGGTCTCAACTCCTCAGGAAAGGCCCCTTCCCGCTGAAAAGTCACTTCTTGGCCCAGCCAAAAGCCCAAGCCCAGTGCTAAAATCACGGCAAGTATCACCTGAAAAAAGGGATCACTAAAATAATTTCGAATCCTATCCATCATGTGGATCTAGTCCTCATATACTAAAGTCCTTAAAAAGTTGATTGGCGATGAGGTTGGGGATTTTTCTTGAGGCCGCTAAAAAAAATAGTTCCTCCTGCACTCCACTCAAAGAGCCAATCTCAAAGAGCTTGACTCATAAGCAGTGCCCAACCTAGCACAAGGCCATAAGGGCCGCGAGCGGTTTATCGTTAAAAACAATGAATTATTTAACATATATCTATTTGAGCGATTCAATTTTTCTTGAGATATTGCAGTCACACTAACACTTACAGGAGAACATCCATGAGACTGATAAACTTCGTTGCGACTCCCCTTTTGACCCTTTTCCTTGTCTGGAGCCCAGCCCATGCAGCGCCTGCTCCCACGGCTCCCTCAGAGCCGGTCTTCAACAACAATATCACTCTCGAGGAAGTTCATGCGGCGCAACAGGCCTGGGGCGAAGCTCTGCTCAATATCAGCAAGACCAACCGCAATTCCAATCAGAGGAGAGCTCGGGCCGTTGCCGAAAGAGTCATCGACAGCGCCTACGGCTATAACCTGGGTCCCGTACTCTTTAAGCCCACACTCGCCCATGGAGAACAAACTTTTAGGACCACTCGGGAAGGCGCTCTGGCTTACTTTGTTGGCGGGAACAGAAACTTTCCCAATGACTCGGGCTTTGCTCTTAAACCCTGGGAGAAGTTTGCCTACGAAAATGCCGCTGTCTTTATCAATGGCAACCTGGCCATGACCACAGGAAATGTGATGCTGACTGACACCGAAGGCAATGTGACCACAGTGGACAAAACCTGGGGTTTTAAGAAGGATGAAAAGGGACAGGTTCGCATTGTCCTGCACCACTCCTCTTTGCCCTTTAGCCCCTAATTGCCCTTGACAGACGGGGTAAAATGCGGTTTAATGTGGCGCGTCAATAAAGAGCTGGGAGGCCCTAATGCATTTTAAAAAAGGTTTCAATTTCAGATACTTAGCCTTGATCACCGCATCCTTTAGCCTTCTGGCCTTTGCTCAAGTTTCCCTCGCTGAGGACCTTATCATTTCAGAGCCCTCAAGTACCTCTTACGTGGACCTGGCTGATGAGAGCCTTGCTCTCGCCTTTGCCGTTGGTCTCAATCGCTTAAAAAGGGATGAGCGCTGTCGAGACTATGATTCCCTGGTTGTTGTGCCGGCTCTGGGAGAAGATGGGCATATTTTGACAGTCGGAGGAGTGGGAGAAGGTCATATCTGCTGGGTTTCTACAGGCTATAGATTTTCGGCAGGAAAATCATCACCTCTGGATAGTGACTTTGAACTTGGCTTTGAACTGCTGTGGATCTCGCCAATAAGTATTGAGAGCCAAAAGCCAACAGCTCCTGGCAGCTTTTACCCCTCAAAAAATTCAATATTTGATCGGCTGATGATGTGATTATTTGGGCCTGCGCCCCCGCACATAGAGACTATTTCCTCTTTCCTCGGCCATTTCCAACTCAAAGCCCGCACATTCACAGAGATCAATAAACTGATGTCGCATAAAGGGGTTTCTCAAGATCCCTTTTTTTTGCCCAAATCGATTGACTCTTTCCGCAACTGCTCGCTGAAGAAAATTCCCCTGGGGGAACAAGAGGGCATTGACGGCCAGACGCCCCCCAGGTTTCAGAACCCGAAAGGCCTCCTTCAGGCAGAGTTCTGGATGGGGAATGGAGTGAATGGAGTTGACAATGTGGACCGTATCAAAGCTCTTGGCATCTAGATCTAACTGAGTGGCGTCCATAATCTCTAGGCTGACATTGGCAAAGCCGGAGAGCTTCTTGCGGGCAGATCCAATCATCTCTGAAGAGTTATCCACACCTAAAATCTCCACTTCTTCCAGTCTAAGGGCCCTCCTCAGCAACATAAAAAAGTAGAAGAGGCTCCCAGAGCCAATGGCAATCTCTAAATGGCGAGCCCCCATATGGGGGACAAAAAAATAGGCCTGACGGAACACATTGTCTCGATAGGAGCTACGGAGAATCATCAAGCCCCGCACATCATACCAAAGGGGGTGGTCGCTGTAAGGCTCTCGGCCTTTGATCTCTTCCATATAAAAAACTATAGAACAAAAAAATAGAGGGGACAAAAAACAACTAGAAATTGAACCCAATCAACGGTCTAGACTGCTCTTAGAGTCCAGGCTGCCTTCACTTGGGATTGTTCTCATCCGGCGAGTAGAAGTTTGTCACAAAAACTCGCAGTTCCTCAAATGGCCCCTGGTCTCCATCAACGATGGCAGAGATCTCGTTGTGACATTTGAGCAGCACCCCCAGGATCTTCTGTACGGACTCCTGGGACAACGGAGCCACCCGCAAAGAGAACAGGCTAGGCCCCTGGCCCTTGGGCTCTGCAGGCAGAAAGCGATTCAGACTGTGCTGGTTCCAGTAGCGAGCCAGCGAGCAGATCTCACTCCTAGAAAGCCCCTGCATATTGATAATTGGGCGCAAAACCCTAAAGTGGCTGCCATCCCACCTGATGTTTTCAGCTCTCTCCAAAAAGGGCAGTGTCTGCTCAATAAGATCTACAGGGAGCCCGGAAAGCTCTGCTATCACTTGAGTGGAGTGAGGCTGCCTCAGGTAGGCTTCAAGCCGAAGGGCTCCTTCAATAAGTGCTGCATAGGGGAAGGCCACCTCAAGGGACTGAGTGTTTTTGGCATCCAGCCCGAGCCCAACCGCACTGGGCAAAAGCTCCAACCTCACGACTCTCGACAGCCAAGCAAAAAAGCTCTGCTGTGTGCTCGAGTGAAGGATCTGTAAAATGGCCTGAAAAGGTGGCTCAGCTCTGCGATAGATCCAGCGCTCAAAACTCTCAAAGGGAAGTCCTGTCCTCAGGCACACCTCTCGATAGGAGTAGGGTCCGACCACATACTGAGAGAGTTCACGCACGAGTTGAGCACCCTGACTGAGGTCCCTTGATCTAAAGCCCAACACTTCAAAAAAAAGATCCCCTAAAGGGATTTTCTTCAGCTCGCAAACTCGAACAAAATCGATCCACTTAAGGCTCACCTTGCCCCTCTCCCACCGAGACCACTGATTGTAGGAGTAGCCCAGCTCTCTACTCAAAGATAGGGCATCGGACTGGCCTCTGAGCGCCACAAGCAGCTCTCGCTCCAAGCATGATAACACCAGCACAGTGGAGGACGCCTTTTCGTTCTTAACTTCGCTTGCGGATAAGCTTTCCATGAGAGGGATCAAACCACACCACCCAGACAGCGGCAAGTCCCCTCTGGTTTGGAACTGATTCAAGGACTGAGCTGAAGCCCCTCAGGCAGCACTGACGCCAGAGAGCTAAGAGTGGCCTTTATCTGCCCCGCTCCCGGCAAAGCCATATGATCGGGGTGCCACACATACATTAAACTGCCCCTCTGGAGCCTGTGAACAACGGACTCAACAAGGGGCATCTCCACAGCTGGACAGCCCCAGCTGCGACCCAAGGGCTCTCGATCGGGGTCCACATACCAGGCCCCATGAACCACGATGGCTCTTTGTCTGGCCCGACTATTTCGAGGGTCAAGTCCATCCAGACGCATGGACAAGCCGTACTTGCCGTAATAGGGCTCCGCCGTCAGATAAAAACCCACTGAGCTCATTCGCGAACCTGAGATATTGGAAAATCTCTGAGCATAGCCACTGTGCCCAGGGTCAGATCCCACCCCATGGGCCGTCAACAGCGCCTCGACTTCACCGGAGTTGAGATCGATAATGAACTTTCGAGGCTCCGTGGAGACGCGGGAGAAGTCTATCACCGTCAAGTAGTCTTGGTTGATGATCCTGTTGTGATGTTGATCAAAGTAGTCCATGGCCTCTAGCAGTGGCTGCTCGGGCACTCCTTGCGCCATCACCAAATCCACAAGGCGAATCTCAAGCTGCTGATCCGAGCTGTCCCGATGAGGCTGCCTCTCCGGTTCCTCAAGGATCACTTTGCGCTCCTTGAGGCTGTCTGGCACAGGGTCCGCACAACCGCCGATCAGGAGTGCTGCCAAAAATAAGACCCCACTCAGGCCCAAACTCTGAGACTTAGGTAGCAGTTTTTCTCTTGTCATAACTCTTAGACTATCGAGCCTTTGGGGCTCCCCCAAGAGTGCCTGCGGATAAACTGGACCAAGGTCTTTGTCGATTTTTTTGCCTGCTATGAGCTAGGACATAGTTGCAAAAAAGCTGATGAAGTAAGATAAGAAAAAGAGGTGACCTATGGCTCTAAAGAAAATATTAACTAAGCTGTTTTTTGGCCTTTCTGTGGGAGGAGCTTCCACCTTAAGCTCGGTCGCATTTGCGGATTTGACCGACAAAAAGCCTGGAGATGTGATTTTTATCGATGTGCGCACCCCCTCAGAGTTTCAACAGGGACACATCCCAGGCTCTCTCAATATCGATCTCTATGACTCGAGCTTCTTAAAGCGGCTGGGTGGGCTGGACAGAGAAAAGACCTACAAACTCTACTGCCGCAGCGGAGCTCGCTCGGGTCAAGCTCTAAGCATCATGAGAACCCTGGGCTTTCTCAGAGCTGAAAATATCGGCGGCTTTAGACAGGCCTCGCGCTATGCCAGCCAACTCTTCGAGGCCCTGCCCCAGCTGAGAGCGGAATAAACGGGCTGAGGAACACTATTTAAGATGGCTTTCACAACTTGGGGCCTGAGGCTTTCCCCAAGCCAGGGGCAGCTTAAAGCGATAGGTGACCACCTCAAAGCTGGCTGCTGTAGATACCACGGGGGGAACACTGAGCCCAAGGGCCAGCCCACCTCCAAAGATGCGTTCATTGCGCAGGAGAACAGGGCCACCAGGAATATAGTAGGTTTGAATCCTCTCAAAAAAGCGCCCTTGACGGGAGCCCAGCTCAGGACTGCCCGCGACTGCCATCCTCCCATTTAGGGTGGCCAGAAGGGTCGGCAAAAAGGCCTTTCGAACCAATTCAAAATCCAGATAAAAACTCTTTAGGCAAAGTCGACCACCGCGACTCAGCTCCACTGCAAACTCACAGCCGGCAGCAAGACCCCCTCCCAAGGCAAAGCCTGAAACACTGTACTGGCCAAGCTGGATCTGAGGAGTTCCTGCCGCCGTCTCAAAGCCCAGGCCTGTGTAAAGTTCCATGTCCTTGGAGTGAGCAAGACTGAGAATGTTCTGTTGAAGAAACAGCCCGTCGATCTTCTGCAACAGGGCTTCAATAAATTGATGACTTCGGCTTCTGGAACCTGCGCCCTCAAGCGACCTCTGGCCCGCAGAGCCCAGAAAGCGAGACAGAAAACTCATCTTCGCTGTGAGCTTTGGCCTCTCCTCAAAAAAGTGAGCCACCGCTGTGAGAATCTGCCGACGCTTGAGTTGAAAGGCCTGTCTGTCCATCACCGAAAGGCTTAAGAATACATCCATGGTCTCGGCACTGGGAGCGTGAAGGGCGTAAGACCACTCTGAGTCCAGCTGAATTTCCAGCTTTTCCACATGATCAAAATGAGCCCAACCTCCAAGGTCTCCAAAGCCTCCGGACTCGGCGAGGGCCACCAATGAAGTCCCTACCGCAAGCAGGACCCCAAAAAACAGGCTCAATGTTGTTGAAAAGCTAGATAATCGAATCGACAAACTCCTGGGACTCAAAGGGCCTCAGGTCGGCAATGCTCTCACCCACTCCGATATAGTGAATGGGCAAAGCCAGCTCCGCCGCAAGACCTAGAGCCACTCCCCCTTTGGCCGTGCCATCGAGCTTGGTCAGAATGACTCCCGTCACCTGAAGGGCCTCATGGAAGGCCTTGGCCTGCACCAGAGCATTTTGCCCTGAATTGGCATCTAGCACCAACAACAACTGGTGAGGGCCCTCAGGTATCACCTTCTGCATCACTCGCTTCATTTTTTTAAGCTCTTCCATCAAGTTGGCCTGAGTGTGCAACCGACCTGCCGTATCCACTAAAACCACATCATACTTTTGGGATTTGGCCATCTGCACTCCATCAAAGATCACCGCTGAGGGATCTTTGACCTGGGGTGGAGAGAAGATCTCCACCTTGGCCCTCTCACTCCACACCTTGAGTTGGCTGTCGGCGGCGGCCCGAAAGGTGTCTCCGGCAACCACCATCACCCTGAGCCCCTGATGAGCCAGTTGACTGGCCATTTTTCCGATGGTTGTGGTCTTGCCCGCTCCATTGACTCCAACGACCATCCACAGCTGAGGTCGAGAGTCACTCTCCTTGACTTGCAGAGGCTGCACTTCCACCTCTGAAAAGATATCCAACATCTCCTGGCGCAGCACTTGGCGAAAGCCCTCCAGTCCTGTGGCCGCTCCGTTTTCAGGGCGAGCCAAGGCACCATCCACTGACTCCATCAGCCTCTCTACTGTGCGAGGCCCCAAGTCACTGGTGTACAGAACCTCCTCAATGGCCTCCCGGTCGTCCTCTGATATTTTGGGGCTAGAGACAAAAATACTGCGAATGCGACCAAAGAAGTTCTCCCTTGTTGCCCCCAGAGCCTCTTGCAGCTGAACGGGCTTTGCCTCAGGCTCAGGGCTTGGCCTCCCCTCATCAGGAGGGGCCTTTAGGGCCTCTGGCGGTGCACTGGGCTCTAATGGCGGTGCACTGGGCTCCTCGTCCTTAAAACCAAAGCGGGCAAAGTAATAGACCAAGGTGGCTGCCAGTCCAAGGACAATCACCAGGGCCATAATTATAAAAATCAAATTTGTGGATACTGTCTCGGTTTCATACATGGTCTAGGGAATAACCATATCCCTCAGTCAACTCAAGTAAGACCTGCAGTCCCTGCAATTAATACTAGGAAGCAGCCACCTTTTCGGCCTCTGCCAAGCTCACACTCACCATCTTGGACACGCCCTTTTCCTCCATGGTCACCCCATAGAGCTTATTGTTCACCTTCATGGTGTACTTGTTGTGGGTCACTACGATCATCTGTGAGCGCTTGGCCATTTCTTTGACCAAGTCATTGAACCTAAAGACGTTGGCATCATCTAGGGGTGCGTCCACCTCATCCAGTAGGCAAAAAGGCGATGGCTTGACCAAAAAGATAGAAAATATCAACGAGACCGCCGTCAGGGCCTTTTCCCCTCCTGACAGAAGGCTGACACTCTGTAGCTTTTTGCCCGGAGGCTTGGCCACAATATCAACCCCCATTTCATCTTTTTCGGGATCTTCAACTAAAATCAGATGAGCCTCTCCCCCGCCAAAGAGCACAGGAAAGACTTTAATAAAGCGCTCATTGACCTGTTCAAAAGTCTCCTTAAAGCGCTTGGAGCAAATGCGATTGATGCGGTCAATCACCTTGCGCAGCTGCTCCTTGGCTTCCGTCAGGTCCTTATACTGCTGACTCAAAAATTCATAGCGGTGAACCAGCTCGTCGTACTCCTGAATGGCCGACAGGTTCACATCCCCAATGCGAGAGAGCTTAGTTTTGAGCTCCTCTACTTCCTTCTCTGTCTGCGCGAAATCACACTCCACATCTTTGTAGCGCTCGGCCACCTCGCTTAGGTTCACCATGTAGCGCTCATTGATTTGATCCAGGAGGTACTGCTCTTTCATCTTGAGCTGCTCCAGCTTTAACTGGGCCTCACTCATGCGCGACTTGTGGTCATTGATGCCATGAAGGGCCTTGGACACCTTGCTCTCAAGCTCCCTGTGCGCTTGCAACTCCTGCTCATAGAGATCGCGCACTTCGGCCACAATCTTTTTAGCCTCGTGGCTCTGTCCGATAAGGGACTCCAGCTCCACTCGCCGCTCCTCAATCACCACTTGGTTGGTGGACAGAGACTCTGTGCTCTTTTGCGACTCCTCAGACATCTGGCTCAACTGCTCATTGATCTCGCCCAAAGAGCGCTCCATCATCTGCACCTGATGGTTCAGCCCCTCTAGCTCTTGCTTTTTAGCCGCAGCATTCACCTGAAGTCCCGTCACCTCCTGCTGCAACTGATCAAAACCCTGACGAGAGGTCTGGTACTCTGCCGTCAGGGACTCCACGCTGGCTTCGAGACCGAGCTTCTTTTCTTTGAGCTCAGTCAGCCTGTCACGCAGCTCCTCAGCTTCCGAGCTGAGTCTCTGCATCTGTCCGTCGAGCTTGTCCACCTCGGCTCCTTGGCGCTCAATGGCCTTAGTGGAGTTGTTCAGTTCCACCTCTGCTCGCTCCAGGTCTCGCTTCAGGGTCGAGAGCAAAAACTCCTTCTCACTCTTTGCCTGACGGGCTTTTTCCAAGTCCTCAGTCAGTGACTTTATCTGTCCCTCGAGCTTCTTCAGACTCAACTGGGCCAAGGAGAGCTTTCCCGCCCACTCCTCGCGCTTTTGAGACAGCTCCTTTATTTCTCGACGGCGCTTGAGCACTCCGCTTTCTGCACTCTCAGGGCTTCCTCCGGTCAACACCCCGTCGGGAGACAGGGTGTCGCCTTCCAGAGTGACAAAGCTAAAGCCACTGTAAGTGGAGCGCAGCCTCAAAGCCGAACGAATCGAATCCACAACCACCACATCCTTGAGGATATAGGCCACCTGCTGACGGTGAGTCTCTGGTACTTGCACAATATCCTTGAGCAGGGCTCGGACCCCCTCCTCCTTGGCCACTTCAGAAGTCGGCGAGGTCTTGGCCTCCCCCAGCAGGTCGATCGCCATAAAGCTGGAGCGTCCCTGTTTGTTTTCCTTCAAGTGATCGACCGCATCGAGGACTTTGTCCGAGCTGGGCCCCAGCAGAACCTGAAGCCTTTGCCCAAGGGCTGCCTCCATGGCCATCTCGTACTCAGCCGGAACTTCTACCAGCTCTGCGACGGGCTGAAAGGCCAAGGCACTTCCTTCATGCGACGCATCTGCAGCCCTCAGACCTTCAGACTCCTGCTGGCGTCGACGCTGCCACATCATAATGTTTTTGACACCCTCTTGAAAGCCCTCAAAGTTGGCGTGGAGGTTCTCCAGTCCGTAGAGGCGACTGGAAACCTCGTTGAGGGAGTCCTTAAACTCCTCAACCTCTTTTGTCCGCGACTCAAACTGACTCTTCAGACTGTCTAGGTTGGCCTCAAAGCCCTCCACGTCGCGCATAATATCCAGCTGCAGCTGGCGCTCTTTTTCGAGGTCATTAAAGAGCTTACGACGTCGCTCGGTGAACTCCTGGTGCTGCCCCTCCAGCTCCAGCAAAACTTCCCGGCTACTTTCCAGCCGCTCTTGCTGGCCCTCAATTTGAGAGTCCAAGCTCATCAAGCGGGCCTCAACATGGGACTCGCTCTGGGAGACGGTGAGCATCTCACGACGACTTTGACTGAGCTCCTCATCAATCTGCTGAATTCGACTCTGAACAGATTGAAAGTGCTGCTGCTTTTCTTGGTACTTGGAGCCCATGGACTCGGCTTGGACCTTCACTTCTGACAGGCGCTCAGTCAGCTGCTCGAGCTCTCGACTCAAAGCCACTTTGCGCGCCTCGTTTTGTTGTAGGATAGAGCCCGTCATCTCCTTGTTGCGGCGAGCCTGCTCGATTTCAAAACTGAGCTCGCGAATGGTGAATTCAAGAGCCTGCACTCGCTCTAAAATCTGCTGATTGAGACTTTGCTTCTCTTCAACCTGCTTTTCCCGCTCCACCAACTGCAGTTTCCGACTTTCCAGATCAGCTTCCCACTGGCTGAGATCAGAAGAAGCCACTGCCTCGAGCTCTCTGGCCTCGTCAAAGACGGTCTGGGCCTGAGCCGCATCCTCATGAATCTGCAGATACTTTTTGGCCGACAGCCACAGCTCCTTGTCCTGCATTTCATTTTTGATGGCACGATAGCGCTCAGCCCTCTGGGCCTGGCGCTGGAGACTGTCGAGCTGGCGCTTTTGCTCGCCAATGATATCCTGAAGACGCACCAAGTTCTGCTCTGTGCCCTGGAGCTTGCGCTGGGATTCCCTTTTTCTCACCTTAAACTTGGTGATCCCGGCAGCCTCCTCGATCAGCACCCGACGGTCTTCGGGTTTAGCTGTGATAATTTTCCCGATGGCTCCCTGCTCAATGATACTGAAGCCCTTAGAGCCAGCTCCTGTGTCCATAAAGATCTCTTGGATATCCTTGAGTCGGGCGGCCTCCTTGTTGATCAAATACTCCGACTCTCCTGAGCGGTGCAGTCGACGGGTCACCATCACCTCAGAGTGACGCATGTATTTGGCCGGGAAGGGGCCTCCATCGTTTTCCAGGGTCAAGGAGACCTCTGCCATCCCCAAAGGAGCGTAGCCCTCAGCGCCTGCAAAAATGACATCTTCCATGGAGGAGCCGCGCAGGTGCTTGGCCGACATCTCTCCCATAACCCACACCAGGGCATCCACAATATTAGACTTGCCGCAGCCATTGGGCCCAACAATGCCCGTGATTCCCTCGTCAAAGTGAATGACTGTGCGATCTTTAAAGGACTTAAACCCCACAATCTCTAATTTTTTAATTCTCAATGCTCAACCTTCCGCTGTTGAATCGCGGTCTGAGCAGCAGCCAGCCTGGCAATTGGCACCCGAAAGGGCGAGCAGCTGACATAGCTCAGACCCACACTGTGGAAAAATTCAATACTTGAGGGATCTCCCCCATGCTCTCCACAGACCCCGAGCTTAATATCTGGCCTCGTCTTTTGTCCTAATTCAACTGCTTTTTTCACCAATTGACCCACTCCATCCACATCGATGCTGGCAAAGGGGTCGGCAGGCAAGATCCCTTCTGACACATAGCTCGCCAAAAACTTGCCCGCGTCGTCTCGACTGAGCCCCAAAGTGGTCTGAGTCAGATCGTTCGTGCCAAAGCTAAAAAAATCTGCCTGCTCGGCAATGCGGTCGGCGATCAAACAGGCTCTGGGCAGCTCAATCATAGTGCCTACTAAATAGGCAAATTCCAGCCCACTTTCCTCCTGAACCAATCTGACTTCCCGCTCCACCAAGGTGCGCAACTGCCTGAGCTCCGTGTCCATGGCCACCAGGGGAATCATGATCTCGGCAAAGACCTCGGCCCCTTCTTTTTTGGCCTGAACCGCAGCCTCGGCAATGGCGCGCGCCTGCATCTGATAGATTTCGGGATAGGTGATGGCCAGCCGACAGCCCCTATGCCCCAACATGGGGTTGGCTTCGCTCAAAGCTCGCACTTTTTGGCGCAGCTTCTCCTCAGGCCAGGCCAGACGCTCGGCCATGTCCTTTATATCCGCCTCTGAGTGGGGCAAGAACTCATGCAAAGGGGGGTCGAGCAACCGGATCGTGACTGGCAATCCACTCATTTCACGAAACAGACCAAAGAAGTCCTCTCTCTGCATGGGCAAGAGCTTTTCGAGAGATTCCTCTCTCTCGGCCCTGTCCTCAGCCATAATCATCGCCCTGACCACATCAATGCGGTCGGCACCAAAAAACATATGCTCAGTCCGGCACAGGCCAATGCCCTGGGCCCCAAATTTACGGGCCACGGCTGCATCTTGAGGCGTATCGGCATTGGTTCTCACTCCCAGCCTTCGGTGCCTATCTGCCAAAGTCATCAGTCGAGTAAAGTTGTCGTCCAACTCAGGGGGCAGAGTCTTCACCTCTCCCAAATAGATCTCTCCCGTGGAGCCGTCCAAAGTGATCTGCTCCCCTTCGCGCAACACGTAGCCATTGACCCTCATCTCTTTTTTGCCATAGTCCACGTCCACATCTCCACAGCCGGCCACACAGCATTTGCCCATGCCCCGAGCCACCACTGCGGCATGGGAGGTCATCCCCCCTCGAGTGGTCAGAATCCCCTGGGCACTCACCATTCCACTGATGTCCTCTGGGGAAGTCTCAATCCGCACCAGAATCACCTTTTCCCCATTGCCCGCCCACTTGACGGCCTCCTCTGAGTCAAAGACGATCTTGCCGGTTGCTCCCCCGGGACTTGCTGGAAGGCCTTTGGCTAGTAGAGTCTTTTCTGCCTTGGGATCCAGGCGAGGGTGAAGCAGCTGATCTAAACTTTGGGCCTCCACTCTCAGCAGGGCCTCCTCTTCACTGATCAAGCCCTCATCCATCATCTCCATGGCAATGCGCACAGCCGCCTTGGCCGTGCGCTTGCCATTGCGAGTTTGCAGCATCCACAGCTTTGCGTTTTCAATGGTGAACTCAATGTCCTGCATGTCTCGGTAGTGCCTCTCCAACTTTTGGTAGATATCCACCAGCTCCTGGTAGGCTTTGGGCATCAGCTCCTCTAGGGACTTTTCCCCGCCCGCAC
Source organism: Bdellovibrionales bacterium (assembly GCA_007128005.1). GTDB lineage: Bacteria > Bdellovibrionota > Bdellovibrionia > Bdellovibrionales > UBA1609 > SKYF01. The sequence continues at coordinate 8,015 of SKYF01000032.1, read as the reverse complement.
GGCTCACGGGGTAGGGAGTCCTCAGTCCCGCCACCACGTCTTCGCCCTGAGCGTTGGGAAGAAACTCCCCGTAAAAGGCCCTCTCCCCTGTTGAGGGGTTACGGGTAAAGGCCACTCCCGTGGCACAGTCGTCTCCCATATTGCCAAAAACCATGGACTGAATGTTCACGGCCGTGCCCCAGTGATCCGGATAGCCATGCAGCTCCCTGTAGGTGACCGCTCGGGCCGTATTCCAACTGCGAAAGACTGCGGCAATGGCGCCCCACAGCTGCTCCTGCACATCGCTGGGAAAGGCCTTGCCCGTGCTGTCTTGAACCTGTCTCTTAAAGGCTTGAACCAAATACTTTAAGTCCTCCACACTGAGCTCACTGTCCTCAGCAAGCCCCTTGCTGTGCTTGAGATCCTCCAAAGTGACCTCAAGCAGAGTGTGATTCATCCCCATCACCACGTTGGAATACATTTGCACAAAGCGGCGATAGGAGTCCCAAGCAAAACGGGGCTGGCCAGAGGCCTCGGCCAAGCCCTCCACAGTTTGATCGTTAAGCCCTAGGTTAAGAATCGTGTCCATCATTCCCGGCATGCTTGCCCGAGAGCCTGAGCGCACAGAGACCAACAGAGGGTTGCTCGCATCGCCAAAGCCCTTGCCAATCAGCTGCTCCACCCGAGCCATGGCCTTTAGCACATCCTGCTTTAGGGCCTCAGGCAGCCTCTCCCCCTGAGCATAGAACACCTGACAGAGTTCCGTGGAAATCGTAAAGCCCGGAGGGACAGGCAGCCCCAGAGAGGTCATCTCTGCCAGGTTGGCCCCCTTCCCACCCAATATCTCCTTCATGCCTCCATGACCATCCGTCTGTCCGGCAGCAAAAAAATACACCGAAGTCTCGGGCATCTGCACCCCCCTGTCCTGTGATGTCTCAAGCATGGCTCCTGTCTCCCTTTTTAATGACTCAGTTGAATAGCTCGGTTTTATTGTTAGCTCGGGTTTATTGTTAACTCGGTCTTATTCGTAGCCCAGATCTACCAGTTTCTCAGTTTGTCACCCACATAGCTGTGCAGCTGATCCATGGCCACCCGGTCCTGGGCCATGCTGTCGCGATGACGAACCGTCACCTTCTGATCTTCCAAACTGTCAAAGTCCACGGTCACACACAGCGGGGTTCCAATCTCATCTTGCCTTCTGTAGCGCTTGCCAATGGAGGCCGTCTCATCATAGTCCGCCTCCCAGTGCTCCAGGGCCTGTTGATGCAGCTTTTGGCTCAACTCCTGAAGCTCTGGCTTTTTTGATAGGGGCAAAAAGGCCACTTTCACCGGAGCCAGCTCCGGCCTCAAGCCCAACACCACTCGGTTGTCCTGCTCTGGCTCCTCTCGGTAGGCATCACAAAGCAACGCCAAGGCCAAGCGGTCACAGCCCACTGCGGTCTCGATCACATAGGGCACGAACCTGTCCTTACTGGCTTCTTCAAAGTACTCCAATTTTTTACCGCTAAACTCTTGATGTTGGCTCAAATCAAAGTCTGAGCGGTTGTGAACCCCCTCTAACTCCTGCCAGCCAAAGGGAAACTCGTATTGCACATCAAAGGCCGCCTTGGCGTAGTGCGCGAGCTCATCCGGCCCGTGCTCCTTATAGCGCAGCTTCTCTTGATTGAGGCCGAGCTTTCCGTAATAACTCCAACGGACTTCTTTCCAGTGCTCAAACCACTCTTCATCTGTGCCCGGCTTCACAAAGTACTGCATCTCCATCTGCTCAAACTCCCGGGTGCGAAAGGTAAAATTCCCCGGAGTGATCTCATTGCGAAAGGATTTGCCAATCTGAGCAATGCCAAAGGGAATCTTCTTGCGCATCGAAGTCGCCACATTCTCAAAATTGACAAAAATCCCCTGAGCCGTTTCCGGGCGCAGATAAACCACCGCACCTTCATTGTCCACCGGTCCCATATGGGTCTTAAACATCAAATTAAAGCTGCGTGACTCGGTGACATCGGTGGAGCCACACTTAGGGCAAGTCACCTTGCCATCAACCATTGCCGTGTCCTCGCGAAAGCGGTGCTTGCAGGCCTTGCAGTCCACCAGCGGGTCTGAAAATCCATCCACATGGCCCGAGGCCTTCCACACTGTCGGATGCATCAAGATGGCCGCATCCAAGCCAACAATGTCCGCCCTTCGGGTCATCTCCCGCCACCAGCTCATCTTGACGTTGAGTTTGAACTGAGCACCCAGGGGCCCATAATCCCAGCAGGAATTCAGTCCCCCATAGATCTCACTGCTTTGAAAAATAAAACCCCGGCGCTTGCACAGGGACACCAGTGTGGAGAGCTCTTTGAGCGGCTTTATAGACATATTGTGATTCACCCCTGAAGACTTATGAAGATGGTTTTCTCAAGCTCTTGGAACTACCATTTTCAGGCCCGAGGAGTCAAAGGCTCAGTGCGGGTAAGATGCTATATCTTTAGGCTGTAAGCCAAGATGTAAGCCGCTGATTTTATGGTTTTTTCTATATCTCTGTTGCGCTGGGAGTCACCCCTCGCTTTGGGGGGCCCGCCCCGCGCAACAGACTCTCTCACCCAGGGCTCCTGCCCTACTTTTTACAGGTGTAGTTGAATAAGTACTCCCCTTCCATCAACCCCTCAGCAAAGACCACCATATCCCCTCGCACATCAAACTCCTGCTTGACGGGATTTTTGTCAGAGTCAAAGACCTCCAGGTTCGCCCGGGAGTCGCCGTTGGTGTCTTGGGGTTCACACTCAAGACGCACCGATTGCACCAACTGTTTGGCCAATTGACCAATGCTAGAGAGCTGCTCGGCATAGTTGGGAGCACAGACCGAGCCCACCACTCCATTGGTCTTTTGGCTGAGCTCGAAGTAGGTGTTGCCTCGATAGGCTCCGCCTCGACACTCCTCTCCTGGGGGGAAAATAATGGAGTTGAAGACAAATCGCTTACTTTCCCCAAACTGTTCCTCGACTAACTTTAACAGTTCATCCGGACGACTCTTATGAGGGTCTACTCCTCGGCACTGATGATGGCCAACACTGCACTCATCCTCGTCTGAAATCAGCACCACGGCCAGGGCCGCATGGTCGCGGAAGAAACTCGCCTGGGTCACCTGAGAGGCCCGACGCTCAATCGCACGATAAGTGTTGTAAATGCCCCTTTCATCAGCACTTCCATCTGTACCCATCTCAATGGCCTCACCCAAAAGCCTCTCTGCCTGTTTGGAGCTCTCCACTTCACTGGCTCGCAGCACCTGGGCCCCACGATCCCGATCAAAGCTTCGAAATTGTCCATCCCCCCAAGGAGCACCACTCCTGGGATCAGTGGAGGTGACAGCGATATGATAGTTCAGATCCTTCACATGATCCATAAAACCCTCAATACGTGAGCTCATACTGGTTTGAAAGCTTCTCATAGACCCCGAGTTATCAACGACAAATAGGACATCGAGATCGCGGCTGCCCTCGGCATAGACATTCACTCTTTGGCTCTTTTGCATCCACCCAGGCCGCATAGGCGGTGGAGTCACAGCCGGCTCACGCCTTCCCGTGTCCCCATCGTTGGCAATACCTCCATCCGGATCCGTCTGAGCTGAGTCATCCAGAGCACTTCCGAAGCCTGGAGCACCCACTCCTGGACTGAACTCCACCCCTTGACCACAGTGGGTCAACCATGGCGCCAACACGAGCACGAAACCAGCGCCCCATATACGTGTTCTATTTTGAGATTGCATAAATTCCCCCTTTTTCTTTTCACACTCCCCTTACCCCAAGGAGCTTGAATTCAAAAAAGAGTTAGAGCCTGGCTCGGCTAAAGCACTGTCCCCACAATGCATCGACGAAAATTTCACCAAACAAGATTCTAACCCTAGATCCTTTTTACCCATCATTGATGATCTGCAATGCCCATACCTACCTTTGTCCATTTTATTTAGATTAAAGTGACCCCAAATTGCCTAGCCCCCCTTCAACTCCATGGATTTGACAATTTTCTTTATTTTTTTCAGCTGTGTCTTAGCAGACTCTCCATGGTCTCCATGGTCCCCATGAGCTCCCTGAGCCCCATGAGCTCCCTGAGCCCCATGAGCTCCCCGACGCTGGTCGCCGCACTCATTTTGAGACGACTCGGGAATTGCCCGGAAAAATCAACAAACAACCAACTTCCCCTTAAGCCTTCTTCCTACTCTCCCGACAAATAATCAACACTCTTTATTGAAAGGAGCCCCTTTATGAGCCTGCAGTTGCCTCAATCCGAACCGGCCGTGTACCCCTCAAGTGAATCCGAGCCCCAAAGGGTCTCTCGTCCCCTAAGCTACGTGGCAAAGGCCTTAGATTACGCCCTTCTCATTTATAAAAATGCCCTTCTCACTGTGCTGACCATTGGGATTTACCGCTTTTGGGCTCAAACCAACAAAAGAAAGTTTATCTGGTCTCATTTAGTGCTTGAGGGAAGTCGCTTCCAATACACCGGCACAGCGAAGCATCTTTATATGGGCTTTGCCAAGTTTGTTATCCCAGCTTTTGTCCTCTGGATCTTAATTGGAAATTTAATTAATTTACTTGACCCTCCCCTGCTACTCTCAGCCGCCCTAGCTCTCTTTCATTTTGGTCTGCTCTTTTTAGCTGGATTCGCTTTGCGTTACCTGGCTCTAAGGTACAGGATCTCTAATACGAAATTCAGGGGCGTGCACTTTCGCTTTGGAGGAAACTTTTCAAAGTACATCAAAGGGGCCCTGATTGGATCTCTGTTCACTCTTTTGACCCTAGGATTCTACTACCCCTTTCTAGCGACCACAAACAGAAAAAATCTTACCGAGGCCATTTCTTTTGGCTCTCGAAGACTCTCCTACACCGGCAACGGCTGGGACCTTTGGTCCCACTACATTTTCGCTATCCCTTTACTCATCCTAACCTTGGGACTCTACTACCCTTGGCATAAAGCTTGGCTGACGAGGTTCCATTTCCACCACACCCGATTTGGCGAGGCCCGTCTGGGTAGCAAAATCTCGGGAGAGGCCCTTTTTATGCCGACTATTTTCGGCGGCATCCTGACTATGTTCACCCTGGGGCTTGCTTACCCCTTTGTGAGCAATTGGTATCATAAAACTCTTTTTGACAGTTTTAGACTGAGGGGGCCTGTGGATTTTGAACAGATTATCAGTGAAGCCCAACAAGAAAGCTCTGCCGGTGGAGATGCTCTAGCATCATTTTTCGACTTTGATGCAGGGATTTAATGAGGAAAGATGAGGAAAGATGTTCGGGCTGAAGCCAAGCTGTTCCGCGGAGAAAGAGCCTTAGAGGAAAGGGTTCAAGTCCAATTGACCTCTCAAGGCCTGGTTGTTCTTCATTCTGAGGGCACTTGGCTGTGGCGAAAAAACGAGATTGAAATTGAGTACATCACTGCGGAGCTCCTCTATGTCAATCACTGGCAAAATGGCTATCAGCTTGAAATCAATGCCCCAAGCCTAGTTAAAGGCTTAAGCTCTCTCAACACTTGGTCCTGGAATCTAGCTGCAACGCCCCTAAATATTGGTTTGCTGGCCATTGCTGTGATCGCCGTTTTGATAGGTCTTATCTTGTCAAGCAAACCCATCAGCAAGTACCTTGCGGATCAAGTTTCAAGAGAGAGGGAGTATGACCTCACTAGCGATCTGTGGGTGCGACTGTTTCCCAAGGTCTGTTCCGACGCAGAAGGTTTGACGGTTTTGGAGGAATTGCAACAACGACTGAATGTTCCCTTCCTCAAAGATCTGGATTACAGCCTAGCCGTTACTCCTCAAGAAACGCCCAATGGATTTGCTGCCCTGGGAGGTCGGGTGGCTCTGACCAACGGGCTTTTACAGGCGGCTGAGAGTCCCGAGGAGATTGCAGGCGTTTTGGCCCACGAGATAGGCCATGTCTATCACCGCCATGTCCTGCAGCAGGTGATCCGCTCCACTTTTGTGGTGGCCGCCCTCAATTTTGCCATGGGGGATGTCTCAGGAGCCATCCTCATTGATCCCGGCACCATGGGAATGGTGATTCAAATGGGCTTTAGCCGGAAGACAGAGGCCCAAGCCGACCGGTTCGCGGGCCAAATTCTCAAGGAAGCCGGGGTTTCTGCCTCGGGCCTGGTGGACTTCTTCTCCCGCATTGAGACGAGGGACAAGAGTCAAATGAAGTGGTTGAGCACCCACCCCTTGTCGAAAGAAAGAATTGAATTTTTCAAATCCATTGCCAAGGAGCAAGCCACCCAGGAGCTGTCCCCTGTTATGTCCCAGACCTCTTGGCTACAACTCAAAAACATCTGCCAAAGCCAGTCCCCAAACCGCTAAGGCCTCTCACCGCAAAAGTTGTAGAATTGATCAATTCCAGCTTTTTTTATTTCAATCTGTCAATCCGATGTTAAAGGGAAAGACATCTAAAATGAAAGGCTCGCTAAACACACAAATAATACCTAAAATAGAAGGAGAATAATTTTTATGTTTACTAAGCTTCAAGAAAAAAAGCGCTCAAACGGTGCTCCTCACAATATTACTGAAGCCATACGATCATTTGAAGAAGCTACGATGAGCAAAGCATCTGAGCTTGAATCCGTTCTTGGCAAGGATTACAAACAGGTTAAACAAGTCATGGAGGATCTAAAGCCATATGCCGAAGAAATTGGAGAAAACATCGCTGATTCGGCCTATGAAAAAATTGACCAAGGCTGGGATGCAACCAAAAGATGGAGTCACGAAGTAGATCGACAGGTACATGAAAATTCTTGGAAAGCACTAGCAGCAGCGAGCTTTATAGCTTTAGCTCTTGGCTATTTGATTGGCCGCCGAGACTGAGCGCCTTAAGTGATAGAAAAACTAAGAACAGCAGAGAAGAAAGAGGAGGCCCATAATGCTTAGCTGGACACTGGTATTTCTAATTGTGGCGATAATTGCAGGAATTATGGGCTTTACGGGTGTGGCCGGAGTCGCAACCGGTATTGCCAAAGTGCTCTTTGTGATCTTTCTCATACTTATGATTTTGTCTTTGTTTTTTACTCCAGCCACCCCCCCGCTCTGAACTTAAGGACCTCAAGATTATAGGCATTTAGACATTTCTAATTTTTTCTGGCCCTGATTAGGCCTATTGAGGCCCTTCCCTCCAAACCGTCAAATCGTCTCAAAATCTAACAGCCAACTTATTGATTTGAGACACCGTCCGACCATTTTTAAAACAATTCGCCCTAAAGTTCTACCTTAGGCCAGCCGAAGAGAGATTATCTTTTAATAGGACTTTTTTTAGGAGGCCAAGGTGATCAAGGGACGTATGGGGTCCATCTTAATGGCACTTTCGAGTTTGATCTGGGTGATCTTGATGGGCTGTCGTCTGGATGACAACCGTCTGCGGGGTCATATAAAAATTCCGCCAAATGACTTTTTAAGAACTGAAATTTTGACCTCGGGCCCTGTCCCCGCCGATGGAAGCTCTGAGTTGGTGCTCGTAATCCACCTAAAGAACTCCAACCACAGACCAGTGGTCGGCTATAGGCCCTCCTACGAGGTTGTCTCTGGAATAGGGGTGGTCGAAAGTGAGTGCTCGGAGAGCGACGCAAACGGGGCCTCTATTTGCGTTTTAAAGTCTTGGGTTCCAGGTGAAAAAGTCCTAGCTCTAGTCAACGCTCTTGTGGGATTGGAAAAGACTATTTACTTTGAGAATCCCGTTAAAAAATTGGCGACAGTGGGAGTCACCTCTGGAGCTAAAACCGAACTGAGCTCCGAGCAGGGGTACTTTGCTGAGATCACGGCGGGAGATCCCACTCAGGGGGTTTTATTTCAAACTGAAGATGGGCACTCTGGGGTGATTTCACTTCAGTATGTGGTGGGATTTTGAGGGGGCAAAAGAGATGATCTTAAGATCAGTGTTTTTAGTTTTGCTTCTTTTTACAAGCCCTGTGGTGATGGGGGAGCAGCTCTCGCCCCAGTCGATCATGGTGCAGGGGCGGCTTTTGCAGCCAAATGGTCTTCCGGTTGAGGCCAGCCATGTGAGCTTTGTCCTGGAGGTGCGCTC
>SKYF01000027.1 GCA_007128005.1 Bdellovibrionales bacterium | reverse complement strand
GCCATGGAGGTCAGAACATCCTCCTCGCTCCACCAGCGGGCCAAAGCCAGCAGCTCGGCAGAGGAGCCAAGCACCTGCTTTTTGAGCTCTTCGAAAATTTCAAACTCCAACTCTGCCCGACGAGAGCGACTGGATAACACCTTGCGCTCCAGGTCCTGCAATTCTTCGGTGGTGTAGCGTTCGGCGTTGGTCAGGGTTTGCTTGCGGAGGTAATGGGCAGGAACTTTACTGGCATGGGTGTGGGTGACCTCAATGTAGTAGCCAAATACAGAGTTATAACGCACTTTCAGTGAGGGAATGCCTGTTTTTTCTCTCTCTCGTCCCTCCAGCTCCAGTACGAGGCTCTGGCTGTCCTTTGACAGGGAAATAAGTTGGTCCAGATCCGCCCGAAACCCTAAGCGAATCATAGCCCCCTCTTTGGTGCTCAACGGGGGCTCATCCTCGATGGTGGCATCGATTTGCCCCACAAGCCTCTGGCTTTCTAGTAGCGAGCTCTCCCACTGTCCAGCTCTTGGAAGACGGCTTGAGACCTCAAGCCCCACGCGAAGAGAGTCTGCCAAAGCCAGCAGATCCCGAGCATTGGCGTTCGGCAAAGACAACTTACCCAACCGACGCTCTATATCGCCTTGACTCGCCAACAGCTGTCTCACCTCGCGGAGGTCTTGAGGATGCTGGTGCCAGTAGTCCACCTGATCCAACCGAGCTTCAATCTCTCCGGGCTCGCGCAAGGGAAAGCTCAGCCAGGAACGAAGCCGCCTTGCTCCTGCCGCAGTCTTCGTGCGGTTGATCGAGTGAAAAAGCGAGCCCTTGGCCTCTCCGCGATAACTTGAAAAAACCTCAAGATGTCTAAGCACTGTGGGCGACAGTTCAAGACAACCCTTCAAACGCCGACACTCAAAGGAACTGGCCAAGCCGGAGGGGCTGTCCCCCTGAAGGCTCTGGGAATAGCTGAGCAGTCGCCGGGCACTGAGTGGCAACTCCACCCCTTCTTTTTGCGCAACTCCTCGCACACTCCCATCATCCCAAACACTGACCAGGGCATGGCTTCCCAAAGCCGACTCCATCTTTGAGAATGGGCCCTGGCGTTCTTTAGAACTGAGCACCAACTCTTTAGGGCTTAGAATTTGCAAAATCTGCCCCAGCTCCTCTTGAGATGTGTAATTGTAGTAAAAGGCCTCTGCCGTAGAGGGGTCCAAGAAGGCAACTGTCTGTCCATCAAAACTGGCCATGTAGTTGGCACTCAGAGCATCCAAAGTCTCTGGGTCATAGACCATTCCAGGACTCAATATCCGCGTGACCGCTCGCTTTACAATCCCCTTAGCCTGCTTTGGATCCTCAATCTGATCACAGAGGGCCACCTTGTGGCCGGCAGCTAATAGCTTCGCAATTGGGGTGGCGATGCTATGATGGGGCACTCCACACATTTTGGTCTCGTCTTGAGCCTTTTTGTTTCTCTGAGTCAGGGCAATATTCAAGATAGGTGCGGCAATTTCCGCATCCTGATGAAACATCTCAAAGAAGTCCCCCATGCGGAAGAACAAAACCTTGTCTGGGTGTTGGTTTTTAATTGCCCAATACTGCTCCATCAAAGGAGTGAGCTTGGTTTTTTTCACAGGGCTTGGGGAGGACTGAGTCTCTAGCTGCATGACCTGTGACTAACACAGCCAATTAAGAAAGGTCCAAGGTTTTTAGGCGACGGCGCCAACTGCGCACTTCTTCAGCACTCATAGCCCGAAAGCCATAGCGGGCCTCGACAAAGCGCTTAAAAAAGGGCTCCAGCTCTCGCTGCACCTCAGGCTTCAGATAGCCCTGAAGCCTGCGCTGAAAAGCCAAGGGCCCCTCTGCCCGACCCTTTTCAATTTTTAGCTTCCGCAGCAGCTTTTTATTTAGGTTTCGGTAGAGTTCCAGCTCGGCAGGCAGGGGGTCTTTGTTGCGCCCCAGCCACCAGGCCACAAAGAGCATCAAAAGAACAAGGGCCACAGCACTGACAATGCTCATAAGAAGCCTACCGGCTCGGCCAAAGCCCCAACGGGCAAAGAGATCCTGCTGAGCTCCGTAATCATAGCGCATAAGAAAGCGCATCCAAGACGACTCAATCTGGTCCCAAGCAAGCCTGGCCTGATAATAGGTTCTGGCCCACTCCGGCCCAAAAACTTGGCCCACCCAGGTGCCTGAGCCCGTCAGCCCCCAGCCCCGGCTTCCGGCAAATAGGTCGCTGGAGGCACTGGCTCCCAAGCTGAGCCGGGAGGGCTCAACAGCGGCTGTCGGATCCCAGCGCTGCCAGGACTGACTTGTTGAGCTCCAGTACTCCACCCAAGCGTGAGCATCGTAATAGCGCACCAAAAGATAGTCCCCGAGGAGGCTCGGAGTCCCCCCTTGAAAACCCACAATCACTCGAGCCGGAACTCCGGCCAGGCGCAACAGACTGGCCCCACTAGCTGCATAGTGCTCACAAAATCCCTGCTGTGTTTCAAACAAAAACTCATCGACTGAATCTACCTTGGGGGGGGTTAAGGTGTATGAAAACTGAGCTCGCTGAAAGTGTCGAAACAACAGCTCCGCCCACTCGTCCTCACTTTGAGGAGACTCAAGCCTGCCTAACTCCTCAATCCACTCCAAGGCTTG
>SKYF01000194.1 GCA_007128005.1 Bdellovibrionales bacterium | reverse complement strand
TCCATAGGCCACTAGAAAAACAAGAAATTGCGGCCAATACCTCAACCAGCCCATTAAAACTCCATTTCACTCAAGGCCTGCTGTGCCTGGCTGGCCACATCGCGGCCCGGGAAGAGTTGAATGAGAGATCTGTAAATAGCCTGTGCCTCAGAGCGTCTTCGTCGAGACTCCAAAATATGACCCATGCGAATCAGAGCAGAGCCTGTGAGCTCATGTCCTGGAAACAGGGAGACCATCTGCTCAATGGTCTGCAGCGCCCCCTCTTGAGAGTGGAGCTGGTACTGACTCTCTGCCAGCAAAAAGTAGGCTTCAATGACATGGTGGGAGTAGCCATGAAGGCGAATCAGGCTTTCAAAAGACCTTGCGGCCCTTGAGTAGTCCCCATTGCGAAAGTGACTTTTTCCTGTATCGAGCAAGCCCTGTGCAGACATCTGCCTCAAAGCCTCGGGACGGGGTGTTTCAGCGACCACACTGGCCAGACTGCGCAAGGGGTAGGAAGACTCCCTCAAAGTGGGAACAAGGGCTGCCACCTCCTGCTGAAACTCGCGCATCTGGTGCTCAGCCCACAGCACTCTGAGACGCTCACGCTCCAGCTCCGCCTGCAACCTCTGCACTCGCTCTGCATAGTAAACAGGCTCTCCACGAAAGTGACGGCCTGCAGCCCCATAGAGACTCACAAAGACTAGGGTCAAAAGAAGAGCAAATATTGCACTTTGCTGGACACTCATGCAAAGCTCTTCGGCATCCCTAGCCCAGAGCTTTACTTAGACCAAGGGCTAGAGCGACAACCTCTTACTGATTGCGCCTAAGTGCCTCGACAATATTGAGACGAGAGGCTCTAAAAGCTGGCCCCAAAGTGCCCATGGTCGCGGTAAATACCGATATCAGCCCGGCATAGACAAAAGAACTGGGTAGCAGGGCAATTTCCACCAAATAGGGCAGGGATGAGCCCGGCAGAGGTATGGGAATCTGCAGTGAGGTCAGCCCCGTGGCCACAAGGGCGGCTATGGGCACCGCAATGACAACGGCCAAACAACCCAGAATAAATCCCTCAATCACAAACTGAATGAGAATGTCACTTCTCCGGTCCCCAATGGCTCGGGCCGTTCCAATCTCCCCAATGCGCTCAAAGACCGACATGCTTACGGTGTTCATAATGGCTAAAAAGACCAGCACAATCAATATTCCCTCGATCAAGGTGTTTTGCACTTTGTAGTAGCTCACCACCTGCTGATGCAAGTCAGCCAACTCCCTCCACTGCCTTAACGTGGCCTCGGGAAAGCTCTTAAGGCTTGCCTTCAAGTCGGCTGTGACGGAACTCACCACATCGGCCCTGTTGAGAAGCACCACTAAAGTCTCTACATCGTCGGTGTCGAGAAGCAGCTGGGCTGCCTGCAAAGGGAGCATAAAGGTGCTGTCATCGACTTCTGAGATGCCAGTGGCAAACACGCCTTTGAACTCCAAATCAATGGCATTGACCGCACCATCGACTGTCTGAGCCACAAGAGTGATAAGATCCCCGGGGTTTCCACTGATGTGTTTCTGCAGCCCAAGACCCACTATCAATTCAAAGGGATTTTCTCCTGTAAAGCTCTCCCCCTCGACGATTTCAAGGTTGTCCATCAGCCGCCTTTCGACGGCAGGGTCAAAAGCCTGAGCTCTTGCGCTCAATGAGGTGCGGCGAGTGTTGAGCAAGCCAAAAAAGAAAATTCTTCCTGAAACATAGTCAACTTCAGGGTGATCGGCCAAGGCTTGAATCTCAGGCCTTGAGGTGTCGAGCATTTTTTGCTCCCAGCGCAGATCCGGATCTCTATCCCAATAGCCCTGTGTGGCCACCTGGTAGTGGCCAAACTGGGTGTTGATAGCCACTTCCTCCAGGCTTCCGACAAGACTATGAGAAAATCCATGAAATATCACGATAGAACAAAAGGAGGCTGCGATCATCAGCACATTCAAGGCCGTTCTGCGTCGGTTGCGAAATACGTTTCGAACCGCAATATTCATTAACATATCCACACTCCACTAGTTTAAAAGCTTGATGTCCCCTGAGCGCTATCTGAAACGACCCTTCCATCAGACATCTGCACTGTGCGCCGAGCAAACTCCAGGGCTGTGGGGTCGTGACTGGAAAACACTATGGTGGCCCCCTCCCTCTCATTGAGCTCGCGCATCAGAGTCAAAATTTCCACCGCCACTTTTTTGTCCAGACTGGCCGTGGGCTCATCGGCAATAATTATCACCGGTCGGTGAACCAGAGCCCTGGCGATGGCCACTCTCTGTCTCTGCCCCCCGCTGAGCTGATTGGGACGGCGGTCGGCAAAACCCTTTAAACCCACCTTCTCCAAAGCCATCAAGGCCCGCTCAATGCGCTCTGCCTTGCTGACCTTTTGCTTGAGTAAAGGGTACTCCACATTTTCCCGGGCTGTGAGCACTTGAAATAGGTTGAAGTTCTGAAAGACAAAGCCCAGCTTTGTGGCTCTAAGCCCACTTAAAAAGTTGTCGTCATCAACAAGACTTGAAACCCCATCCACCTTAACTTCGCCGGAGCTGGGCAGATCCAAACAGCCAAATAGGTTGAGCAGCGTTGTTTTGCCGCTGCCAGAACTCCCCGCCAAAGCCACAAACTCTCCCTGGTGCACCTGAACGGACACCTCATCCAGAGCTGTCACGCTCATCTGCCCTAGCTGATACTTTTTGCTCACACGATTTGCCTCTAGTACAAGACGTCCTTTTTCAACCACTGAAAAAACTCCTTAAAGCCAAATAGACTCGACTGCCCTGCCGGTATTGTCCCAAAGGACTTTCCAAAGCGCCATTAAAAATATCCGCACCCACATCCAGTTCAATGCTGCGAGCCAAAGGCTGAGTCAGCTTGAACTGCACCAGAGAACTTGATTTCTCCAGCTCATAGCTCAATATCATCTCAATACTGCGATCGTTTCGATAGGTTCTGGTGGCTTGAAATGCGACAAGAGTTAGACTTTGGTCGCGGATAATATAATCCAAATCCTCACTCAACAGACTTGTAGACACCTGAAATCCACTTCGCCATCCAGAAAAGGGGGTCAGATCATAGCCTACGACGAGGACAGCTTCGTTCATCTTTGATTTGGCCAGAAGCCCATCTATCAGGGCATTGACAACTCTGTCCTGATGTAAAATCACTTCTGCCCGGAGCATATTGGACCCAAGTTCCTTGGAGAGTGTCAGCCCATGGGTGACGATGCGCGAGGTATAGGGCTCTAGTCGAGCCGAGGTGAGAGAGTCCACCTCTAACTGATAGTGGGGAAAGCGATCCACCCCATTGAAGTAAAGGTAGGCCAAATCCCAGCCACTGAGTCGGTGAGAAAGCCTCAGGCCATAGTCACCCTGGCAGCCAGAACCCTCTGTAACCCCAAACCCCTCCGACTCCGCAGAGAGCGAACACCTTGGAGTTTTCATTCGATTGATACTCAACTGCTCAAAAGGCAAGGCCGAAGTCCAACGAGCAAAGTCACTTCCCGTGGCGGGCGTCAAATTCACTCCAGACCAAGGGGCATAAATCAATTGAGCGGAACTGGTCGAACTCAGCCACTGAAGATTTACCATTGGAATTGAGATGCGGTTGTCGACCAAGTCCCCAAGCCCCCCTTCCCGCAGGTCCTTTGGGTTCACTATATCTGCAAAATAGGCTCCAAAGGCCTCTCCCCACACCACCTGTTGGTAGCCCACTGTGGTGCGCCATCCTCCTTGGCTGAACTGAACAAAAAGGCTCTCCGGCCTCAGGTACTGACTATCCCACTCCGCCACATCCCCAGAAAAGTGCTCAGGATGAGTGGCGTAAGCCGCATCCACATAGTTTCGAAATCCAAAGACCCCGGACCAACTGGGAGTCCAGCGCGCTCTTTGCTCTAAAAACAAGGAGTAGCGATGAGACGCTGTCTTATGAGGCGAGAAAGCGTGGGCGGCGTACTTGCCTTCGAAGTTGGCGGTGAATCGATAGGCGGGCAGTCTCTGCGCTTGAGCCAATTGAGACAAAAATATAAACTGAAAAACCAAGATGCATATCTGAGCTGTTGTTTGCAAAACTCACCTTATATGGAGTCCCCTAAGGCCTCACGGCTAAACATGGATTCGTCAAAGTTCTCTCTTTTGAAGTCCGCATAGGTCAAAACAGAATAATTGCCTCTGTTGATGTAATCACGAAAAATAATTCGCGTGGAAACTGGGCCACCCAAAATATTTCGGTACTGCCTGTACTCCCCCGTCTTCATCACCTTTCCCGACTTACTGTAAAACTTGGCCTCGATAGGCAAAAAGCCCTTTTTTGCCACCCAATAGTCAATAGCCGCATAGGTGACGCTGCTGCGCTTGGCAGTCAACCTGAGCTTGTAGGCAGGCTGACCAGCAACCACCTCTTCTCCCACAAGCTCTGCATCATAGTCCCCAGCAAAATTCGTCCGCGCCAGATCCCCATTGGCCACCTCTCCCGTGAGCCTCTGCTGAAAAGAAACCCGTGTCGCCCTGTTGATATTGGGGGTGTAAAACCATAGGTCTTCATCCAACATCAAAAATTTTCGTCCCCTCTGCCGATCCGGAAAAACGGTTTCAATCAGAGTCTTGTCGGTTCCGTGGTTAAAAATCCGGTAGCGAGTTGTTCTGATCGGAGAGGCATTGCCCGCCAAGCCCCTGGACTCTCGGTCGCCCTCAAAGTCCTCCACCTGAGCGAGAAAGGAAATGGTTCCCTCTGGCATCCTCACACTGTCGGCTCGGCGCACGATCTCATCACCGGTCAAGGTCCTGCTCGCAAGCAAGTTTTCTGAAAAAACCAGGCCCATAACCACTAACACTGTCAACACAACCAAAAAAATATTACGCATCCCTATCTTCATATCTCCTATCCTTTCACAACTTGCCTTTTCGATCCACCCAAACACAAACAGGGCCTTCCCAACTTGGTCCTTTATCCAGCTTTCTTGAGCTCCTCTTTAGAATCAAGCAGCCCCTCAAAGTCGGCGTCCAGATAATCAAGGTACTTGGCCCAAACTTCGTTGTGATCGGTCAATTCGAGACCAAAAAACTTGCTGCCCTCATCCTTCCAGCGCACCACCCCATGAACCGTGGCCTCCTCGGTCTCAGACACTCTCACTTGAAGGGAGACCTGCTGCCCCACCTCTGCTTTGCCATAGGCTCTGAGGCCACGGCGAGAGACATCTAAAACTTTGAAAGCCCCCTGATCTAGAGCCTCTGGTCTTTGCGCCAGAGTTTGGACACTGTACCTGGCCATATCCTTAAACCTTAAGTGCTCTCCAAACTGAGGTAACACCTTTGCATACTCAGACCCCGCATAGACTGAAGCCAACCCCAAGATTTCATTCTCACTGAGTTGGGAGAAAACCTGGCTGCGTTGGTTGAAAAAGTAATCCAGCATTTTTGGAGTCATCACCGGGTCACCCACTTTTATAAAACGGCGATCTGGAAAGTGAGCTTCAGGAACAGGAACCTCCACAAAGTACTTGTAGAGGTTGTAGCGATCTTCCCTGTGGTTGTATTTTGCCTTAAAGAACTGCAGTGCAAGACTGGGAATATCCAGCCAAAGCCCTATGGCGGGAGCTCCGTTGGCAAAGTCATAGTTGTCGACCACCCTTTTCTCTAGATCTCGAAAACCCAAAATTCCCATGTAAAAATCTCTCCAGGCAGGATCGACAGCGATCACCGCCCTATCGATCTTCATAGAGTCGCGAACATAGCGATAGAAGTAGCGGCACAGAGGCAAAAATAGTGAACCTCGATGAGAGCGAAATTTTTTATCAATCGCCAAAGAGGAAACCTCTGCAACCGAATAACCTCCCTCTTCCACTTTTCCAATTTTGAAGGCCTGCTCCATAGGAAGACCCAAGGGGCTTTTGCGGATAATGGACATAGTCCCCACCACCTCATTATTCCAGCAGGCAATCAAAGTGGTGGTGGTGGGCATGGCAAAGTACTTGGTGATCCTAAGTCCCGTTGGGCTGGGCAACATAAACCTCTGCTCCACATAGCAGTCATGGAGAATGCGATAGGCCTGTTCGAGCTCCTCTTGAGTCTGGGCAATGCGAAAACTCAACTGAGGAGGGCTTTCATAACTGACTCGCACTCTTCCCCGCAAATAGGAGTGCTTGATCTCATCGGGCATCACCCCCATGGCCAACCTCATCAGCCTTCTGCGGCCGGACTTTAGCCGAGGTATCCCCACCAGTGATCTCAACAAATGCCTGCGGTCAAACTTAAATTTCCCCATAGCGCTCCCCCAAATCTATCTAGACCTAAATCCCTATCGACTTAGACCTTGGTCGACTTAAGGGGTTTTTTTAATTTTCTAGTGGCTAAGACTTAGACAGCTTTGCTGAAATACAAGAGATGAAGTTCAATTATTCCGAGGCCTTCTCAAGAAATATTGGCTGGGTGACTGATGCGGAGCAACAAAGGCTGAGGAGCTGCCGTGTCGCCATCGCAGGCATGGGGGGTGTGGGAGGGGTTCACTTGCTCACCTTGGCCAGGCTGGGCCTGGGGTCCTTTCACCTGGCCGACTTTGACCACTTTGAACTTCACAACTTCAATCGCCAAAGCGGAGCTTTTATGTCCAGCCTCGGCCAAGCCAAGGTGGAGGTGATGAAAAGGCAACTGCTGGATATCAACCCAGAGGCTGAAGTCAAAGTCTTTGCCCAAGGCATTCACCCGCAGAATATGGACGAATTTCTCACAGGCGCTGATCTCTACGTAGATGGCTTGGATGCCTTTGCCCTGGATATCCGCGCCCAAACCTTTGCCGCCTGCCGCGAGAAAAAAATCCCCGCCGTGACCGTTGCACCTGTGGGCCTGGGATTTGCGCTGATGAGCTTTGCCCCCAACAGCATGAGCTTTGAAGACTACTTTGGCTTTTCTAACCATAGCTCCGAGGAAAAATTCTATAGACTGATCCTGGGACTCACCCCAAAGTTTCTTCACCTCAAGGCCCTTGTGGACCGCAGCCGCCTGAACGCAGAAAAGAAAATTGCCCCCTCTACCCCTATGGGCTGCCAAATGGCCGCAGGCGTGATGGGCAGCGAGGCCCTTAAGATTTTACTCGGCCGAGGCCCCCTGCTCTCAGCCCCTCGGAGCCTTCAGTACGACCCCTACACCTATAGACTCAGAGTCAGTCATCTTCCCTGGGGGCATAGAAACCCCCTTTTTCAGTTGAAGTTATTTATTCTTAAGAAAATCTTTCAGAGCAAAGCCTAGAACCTGCGCACTCGGTAGTGGAGTTCATCGCCCCGCTGGAGCAAGTCCTCTTTAAGGACTCGGATGTTGGCCCCTCTGACCTCCACATCTTCATTGAGCTTGAGCTCGTTGCGCAACCCCTCTCTCACCAACCAGACAGAGATGATCTCTCCTTGAGAGGAATCCAAGTCCCCAGCCCGGTAGGTGTTGGCCATGCTGGTTTGCACCCAGTCTGAAACTCCATCAAAGGCCACCCCGTAGTCCGGCTCACAGATGGAGTGCACACTGCCCCCCTGTGTCTGCTGCACCAAATCCACATACTCGGTGCCCACACTCTGACCAGGCTGTATGGGACACTCCGGATCGTCCCCTCTGGGGTGAACCAGGGCCGAGACAAAGTAGTTAGAGCCGAAGCGCTCATTTGCCTTCTCAACAAAGGCTCGGGTGAGATCTGGCTTCTCCTCGACCTTGCGGTCCAAAGGAAAGCTCAGTTGCTCCTCGGCCAAAGCCTTGCACTTGGGCGTCCCCGGCGGCGGGAAGACCGTGACCTGCTCGGCCACTGTCTCATACTTGGCCTCTCCCACCTGAGCCGAGCAGCTTAAGACAGGTCGGTTGTTATTGGCTGCCGAGAGATGCTCTCCAATATTGGCGCGATTTCTATAGGGCCTTTGACAAAGGGACAGATCCTCACTCCAAGCCGGGGTCTTATGGTCCTCCCTGTGTGTTCGAGTGAGGGCTCCCAGAGGAGAACTCGCACAATTTTCTTGGCAGCTTCCGGCCTCCACTAGCCAACCATTGCCTGGGTTCAAATTCAAATTAGAACAGCTGGTAGCTGTTGGGCACTGGGCCACCTCTCGGGGGCTAACAGCGTTGCGAGTTTGAAAGCTGACAGCCCGGCAAGTTCCAGCGACCTCTTGGCAGCTTCCAGCAACATAATTGACCCTCTCAGCATTCGTCAGGCGACTGAAACACTGACTTTCAGTCAGAGGAGAGTTGCAAGTAAAAGACCAGTCCACATTTTTTTGCCTCTCCTGAGGCTGAGGAGTCGGGTTGGCCTGACAGGCTGTCACTCGACAGGATCCAGCAACAAGATTTCCCCCTTTGGCCTGAGCCGCACTCGTGACTGCTGAGATTTGGGCCGCACTGCAAGCCGAGGGACTGCAGGCCTCGGCCGAGGCACTCTGCACGAGGCTGTCTGAAAAGGGCACCGGCACTCCGTCGGCCAGGATCACATAGTCGAAGCTCAAAGTGTGGCGGTAGGTCTGTGGGGCTAAGGTTGTCCAGGTCACTGCTCGGCGATTTCGATAACGCCGAAAGGTCACCGACTCGATAAAGCGATTTCTTTCGCCGAGTTCTACGGTGTAGGTCACTGGAAAGATCCGGTGAGCGTCTTCTCCAGTCTTGACCACCTGCCTGGTCTCTGTGGTGGGGGTTCGATCCTCTTCCTGACAATCAGTCTTTTGCTGAATTCGCGACAGACACTTTTCCGGACTGGACTCGTCGTCTTCATCGCTGATCACCACAAAAACCCCAAAGTCATCAGCTCCCCTAAAAGGAGCCGTCTCTCCCTCCTCGTAGACGGCGCGAACCAGACTGCAGACACCGCGCTCTGAATCACTGCCCCTGATACCCACATCCACAATGGCCTGACTCAGTCGACTTCGCATATCTTCCAGTTCACTTGAGGAGCTTTGCTCCCGAATCCTAAAGTCCTGGGGAGAGATCAAAGAGGGGGCCAAAGAGTATCTGGTGAAGTTCAAATAATCGGATCCCAGTCTACGAGAGGAGCCTCCGGGACAGGAGTCTAGAAGTGTCATCTCGCCACCCCTCATCTCGTAACAGCCCGCCTGCCTGGCCACAGCGGATTTTTCATGGCGAAACCCAAGGGGTGACATCTCTTCATCATGAGTGGTGGTGAAGATTGAAAAAGAGGCTGTAAAACCCGCCAGTCCATCTATTAAGTTTGTCACTCCAGCTGCCAGTTTTTCCTGCATCTGACTCATGGTGAAGGAGTTGTCGACCACAAACACCACCTTGATCTCTGGTCTTTCGGTGAGTTCGTCTGTCATAATCTTGCCATCCCAACAGCGATTTCCCTCACAGCGAACATCCATGCGGATCTCATCCTCACTCATCAGCGAGGCAAATTCCACATCCGAGCAGTTTTGAAAAACCACTCCAACCACCATCAATAGACCAAAGCTAAAAGCTATAAACAGGCCTCTTTTTCCGGCCTGTGAACCCGGCCCTTTCTCTTGAATCTTTCTTTGGCTTTCTTGCTGACTCATAATTTATCCCCTAAGGTAATACGTAAGATTTGACTCCCCATTTCCCTATCTCAAACTCTTGCAAAAAGCTGACCTACTTATAGTTTTGCATATGAGGACTCATTTTACGAGCTTTGGCTGCTCAGGGTCTCAAATTGAGACGTAGAACTTTAAGACGCTGTCAAATGCCTGGACTTTCAGTCCTCTGGCAAGGGGGTGAGGGGAAAAAGATGGGTCATCAGGCAGACTAGGGTGTCGCTGCCTCCCTCAGTCTCAGCCTCATAGGTCAGAGCATCCACCTTGTCTTCAAAATCCCTCAGCATTTCCTTAATCTTTGGGATCTGACTCTTTCTTAGAGCAAAAAAATGCAGGGCCTGATCGCGCAGCCCTGAGGGAATCCTGCGCGAGGACTCAATGGACCTCTGGTTGAGTTCTTTAAGGCTCTCGCGAATGACCTCTGCCACCATGTCTCGCCCACTCTGATCAGCCACCCTGATCACAAAATTGCTATTGATTTGAAGGTCTCCGCCCTTCCTACGCTCCAAAGCACCTGCCGCCAACAGCTCCTCGATGGCCTTTTCCACCAGTTCAACTGGCAAATTCAAGCGAGTAGCAATCCACTCGGGCTCACTGACAAAGCCCTTCACTTGAGTGAGTCTGCGAATGGCAAAGTGGTACCAGTGGGCCACATTGACCTG
>SKYF01000104.1 GCA_007128005.1 Bdellovibrionales bacterium | reverse complement strand
GTGGTAGATCTGATCATTCGGGGAAGGTATCTGGAAGCAGATAACCTTATCACGGTTTTGATGAATAGACTTTACGAGCTGGACGATCCCCCAACAGTCTACTATTTGTTCCACTACTTGAGGGCTCTCACCCTGGAGCAGGGAAGAGATTTATCTGCCTCTTTAGGATATCTAAAGACTTTAATTGTGGCAGTTCCTCAGTGGATTCGCCCCTATGTGCTCAGTGCCCAAATACATTCGCGACTTGGGCAAACATCTGAGGCAGTGAATCTGTTAACCCAGGTTCTTGAGATGAATCCTCATCACTCCATTGCCAAGGTAGAGCTCGGGGTACTCTATGCTCAGGTTTTTCGTCAGCCAGAGGCCGCAGAGAACCTGCTCCTTGGAGCCGTTCGCTCTTCAGTGCCTCTTCCCCCGCAGATAAACTCCCGCGCTCATCTGGTTCTTGCTGAGTTAGCGCTGCAGAAGAACGAAAGAAATAGGGCTCTGAATTACGCACAGCAAGCCTATTCTCTGCACTCGGCGAACAGTCAAGCCAAGAACCTCATCCTTGTCCTTGGGGGAGCCGAACAACTGCAGCAAACACAGCTGCGCTCTCAGCAATTGATCTATGAGGGTGATCAATTTATGCGCGAGGGGGACTGTCAAGCGGCTCAGGCCCATTATCAGAGTGCCTTTGAGCTTGATCCTACAAAATCAGTGGCGGCCATGAAAGCAGCAGCCTGTATGTGGCAAATGGGTTTTAGTCGAGAGGCCATTGAATGGCTCAATAGGGCCATTTTGGCAGACCCCAGCAATGTGGAGGCCTATGCCACCTTGGCGGACTATCACTCTCAGCGTTATGACTTTGTCGCAGCGGCGAGAGTTCTCTCAGCGGGGCAGAGGCAAGCGCCCAGGGCCTATGAAATTCTCAGAGGCTACGCACTGGTAGAGCTTCGTCGGGGCAATGCCCAGGCCGCAGTCCAATGGGGCGAGAGGGCCCTGCAGATTTATCCTCAGGACGTAGAAACTAAGGTTGTCTTAGCCAAGGCCCATATCGATCTTCGTGACTTTAACGCTGCCCATTCAAAGGTGGTCCAGGCCATCGAGTTTGAGCCCAATCATCGCCAGGCCCAGATTGTCTATGCTAAAGCTTTAGCAGGCCTACAGGGCTCCCGGGCGGGTATTTCCTACCTTACTGAGCTAGTTCAGCTTTACCCTCAGATTTCGGAATATGGCGTGGGGCTGGGACAGATTTTGCTGGAAGAGGATAGATACGCAGAGGCCAGTCAATTGTTTGCGCGCATTCATCAAATAGACCCAAATTCGAAAGAGATCCTTCTTTGGTGGGGAAGGGCTCTTAAAGGGGAAAGAAAATTTAATGAGTCTTTGGATGTGCTACTTAAGGCAGCGGTGATGGACCCAGGCGACGCGGAGGCTCTTTTTGAAGTTGGGGCGATGTATTTACAGCTAGGTCGGCATCGAGAGGCTGTTGTGCAGTTTGAAAGAGTACTGCAAATCAACCCAAACTACCCTCGGGCCCATTACTTCAAGGGGAGAGCCGAACTTTTGGGTGGAAACTTGAGAAGGGCTCTGGAACAGGCCGAAGCTGAGAAGCGACTCAACCCCAACTTGGCCGATGCCTATCTTTTGGCGGCAGAGGTACAGGCCTCTCTTAAGCAGTACTCTCTTTGCGCTCAGGAGTACCAAAGGGCCATTCGTTTGCGGCCTCAGTCGGCCCGGATTTACGTTCGACTTGCCCAGTGCTATCGCCTGAGTGGGAGTCTGGATGTGGCGATCTCCATGCTGCGCCAGGCAGCCAACCAGGAGTCGGGATTGCCTGAGATCTACCGGGAGCAGGGCGAGGTCTTTCTGATGCAGGGAGATAGGGTCCGGGCCATAGAGGCTTTTAAACACTATTTTGTTCTTAACCCCAATGCTCCGGACCGAGCTCAATTGCAAAGACGGATTGAGGCTTTACAGGGGGGCTGATCCATTGGAGAATGTTTGAATGGGACAGTTTATGGATGGAGTTCAATATCGTTTTAAGGCCACAGGCCTGGATGTGTTCAATTTTGTCCTTAAAGTCATGACGGGCTCTTTTGTGGGCTTGACCTTGGCTCTCATTGGCCAGGAGATGATTGGATTTGGGACATTTTCCTTTGTCCTTGTGATTACGGTGACTCTGCTGGCCTTTCTCAAAGTCGCAAAAAAATGGTCCATCCTCAGTGTTCTCGTGTTCAATCTTGTTTGCGTTTTGGTCGGAATGCTTTTACGAATGTACATTCTACTGGCTCCGGGACACTGACTGCCTTGTCTGTTTAGAAGAGGACCAAGACCATGATTGATATCAAAGCCCTTGAAAAAGACCCCACTTTTGTCCAGGAGTACCGCCAATCCCTCAAGGATCGGGGGGCTGATGCCTCAGCGGTGGATGATCTGCTGGAATTGAACTCCAAGAGAAAGAGCTACCTCACCCAAATGGAGACCGCCCGGGCCGAGCAAAACCGCGTAGGTCAGGAGATCGCCCGACGAAAACGGGAAAAAGAAGAGGCCTCAGAGTTACTCAGCCAAATGCAGGAACTCAGTGGCCAAGTGAAGGACTTTGACAAGTTAGCCCAAGAGGTCTCAGCAGAGCTAGAATTGATGCTCCTGAGCCTGCCCAATAGACTTCATTCCTCTGTGCCCTTAGGTGACAGTGCAGAGGACAACGAGGTGATCAAGGAAGTGGGGCCAAAGAGGGAGTTTTCCTTCCCAGTTAAAGATCATGTGGCCTTGGGGGAGACCTTGGGTATTTTGGATTTTGAACGGGCTGGAAAAGTCACAGGAGCGCGCTTTGCTTTTCTTAAAGGGGCTGGCGCCCAACTGGAAAGGGCCTTGATTCAGTTTATGATGGACTGCCACTCACAAAGGCATGGCTATGCGGAGATGATTCCACCCTTTATTGTTAACAGCCAAAGCCTTCAAGGCACAGGTAATTTTCCAAAGTTTAAACAAGACGTCTTTCACCTCAGTGAGACCGATTACTACTTGGTTCCCACAGCCGAAGTCCCTGTGACCAACTACTATGCAGAGGAGATTCTTGATGAAAAGGAGCTTCCCTTAAGGTACTGCGCTTACTCGCCCTGTTTTCGCTCTGAGGCGGGCAGTCATGGCAAGGACACCCGCGGGCTGATTCGCCAACATCAGTTTAACAAAGTTGAGTTGATGATCTTTTCTCACCCAGATCAATCCTATGACTGGCATGAAAAGCTCACCGCTCACGCCGAGCAAATCCTTCAGGATTTGGAGTTGGCTTTTCGCAGAGTGAGCCTTTGCTCTAAGGACATTGGCTTTGGAGCGGCCAAATGCTTTGACTTAGAGGTCTGGTTGCCCGGCTCATCCGGCTATCGTGAAATCAGCTCCTGCTCAAATTTTGAAGACTTCCAGGCAAGAAGAGCCAATATTCGCTACCGACCCGAGGGCAAGGGGGCAAAGCCTCGCTTTGTTCACACCCTCAATGGTTCAGGCCTTGCTGTGGGGCGAACCCTGATCGCCATTCTTGAAAACTATCAGCAAGACGACGGGTCTATTTTGATTCCGGAGGCCCTCAGAGCCTATATGGGCGGCAGGGATAAAATCCCGGCCTCGCAAAAAGGCTGAATTACGCATTTTGTCAGAAGCTGGGCTTTGCAGCTCGGGATTTCACTGCAAGGGTTGATTTTCCAGTGGCCAGAGCTGAGTCCTCTATGTTAACCGAAACAGACAAAAATCATTCTGCGGAGAGGTGGCTGAGTGGTTGAAAGCACCGGTCTTGAAAACCGGCGGGCCTTTGCGGGCCTCGTGAGTTCGAATCTCACCCTCTCCGCCATTTGGTGCCAGGCCGTGTTTGGATATGCGGCGAGCCAATTTTCTTATAAGCAGTCGGCCTCTCCCAAAATCGGTTTTCGAGTTTTCCTGTCTATCTTTGATGTAAAGTACTGTTTTTTTAAGGCAAGTTTTACAGCGTCCAGTTTGATTTTTTCTGGCGTTGTGTTTAGCCATTTTAATGTCCCCGTAGGATCGCAGAGGAATGTCGTGTCCTCTTCCAGCAGAAGTGAAGACTCTATTTTTCCAAGAAGAATTTGTAGGGTGCTGAAGGGATAGTCTTCAACTCGCACACAAGCACCAGCCTCCACGGGGTTTCTGTAATTGTACTTATATGCATTTAGAAAATAGTTCGATGATTGCAGAATCGTCTTATGGTGTCTTCCGGCAAAGGTCTCATTCATTCTATTGCCTGCACGTGTGAGTTTTCGACTTATTCGAGTCATGAATTGATGGGTGCACTGGCTGATATTTGCGTTTGGGGTGGATGCGATGAGGTGAAAGTGATTGCTCATCAATACAAAAGAGTGGATGACCAAGTTGTGATCTTCACAAGTTCTCCTGAGCTCATCGCAAAAAACATCCCAGACGTACTGCATGGGGAGTTTGAACCACTCTCGGTTGATGCATCTTGCAGTGATATTATAGGGGAACTCTGACTGAAGAACCACTCTGTGTCTGGCCATGCGAAGTGGGGTAGCAAATTGGCTGCCAGGGCCTATGGCAAAATAGAGACAGTTAGAGAGCCCACTGTGTCCGCTTATCGGAAGCTCTGTCCGGGCTTTCAACATGAAGCGTAACCAAACACGGCCTGGCACCTTGTGCTCTTGCACTCGAGCATGGATTGGGGTTAGTTTCCCCACATTATGAGTTTTGGACACAATGGACGACATCGAAGTGATGATGAATTTGAGCGGTTACTGAGAGAACTGTCACGGTTTTTTCAGGGACGAAATCTTTGGACTCCTTTAGCTGCCGTGGTGGCGGGTGTTCTGCTTCTTTGGGGGGCTGTGGGCTTATTTTATACAGTGCAGCCGGACGAGGAGGCGGTAGTTTTGCGGCTGGGCCGCTATGTGGGGACTAAGGGGCCGGGCCTTCAGTTTAAGTTGCCCTACGGAGTCGATAGAGTCTACAAGCTTCAGACCCAGCAAATTCTGCAGGAGGAGTTTGGCTTTCGCACGACTCAAACTCACAGACAGGTAGGGGCTTCCAATAGGAAGCCTAGTTTGTTGGCTGAGTCTCTTATGCTGACAGGAGATCTGAACATCGCCGATGTAGCGTGGGTGGTGCAGTACCAGATTTCAGATCCCTATAAGTTTTTGTTTGCCACAAACGACCCTCAGAAAAATATTCGCGATGTCTCCGAGGCGATCATTCGCAGGGTTGTGGGAGATCGTCTTGTGAATGCGGTTTTTGAGAGAACCGGGATGGCCTCTGAATCGAGGCTTTTGATCCAGGAAATTTTGGACCAATACGATTTGGGCATTCGAGTGATTGCCATTGAATTTCAAGATGTCCTTCCCCCTGAGAGTGTGAGGCCCTCTTTTAATGAGGTCAATGCAGCTCGACAGGAGTTGGAAAAGCTCATCAACCAAGCTGAAGCTCGCTACAATAAAGTCATTCCCGAGGCACGGGGCCGAGCTGAGCAGACGGTGGCTCAAGCTGAGGGGCGGGCTCAAGCCATTGTCAACCAAGCCCGTGGAGAAGCCGATAAATTCAATTCGATGCTTGCAGAATACCGCAGGGCTCCGGCAGTCACCAGGGAGAGGCTCTATTTGGAGACGATGGAGGCTCTCTTTGAGAGAGTGAAGAAAATTACGATTGTGGACCCCGCTGTAAAGGGGGTTCTGCCTGTATTTGGTCCTGAGGGGCTCTCAGGACAGAGGGCTACAAGGAGGGAGAATTAATGATAAGGAGTATCCTTCCACTTATTATTGCTTCCCTAACTGTGGTGGTTCTGGTGGTAGCCATAAACTCGCTTTATATTGTTCCTGAAGCCAAGCAAGTTGTGGTGACTCAGTTTGGTCGACCGATTGGTGAGCCCATCACTAAAGCAGGTCTGCACTTCAAGTTGCCCTTTGTCCAAGAGCTTCGCTATGTTGACAGGCGGATTATGTCCTGGGATGGAGAGCCCAATGAGATCCGCACTGGGGACAATAAGTTTATTAGAGTGGACACGACGGCTCGCTATAGGGTGGTTGATGCCCTAAGGTTTATTCAGACGGTGCAGAGTGAGGCGGGTGTGCGCACCCGTTTGGATACCATTTTGGATGCAGCCACTCGAGATGTTATTTCCAACTATAAATTGGTTGAGGCGGTGAGAAACTCCAATGACATTTTAGATGAGATTGAAAGACGCAAAGAGGAGCGGCGGGAGAGGTCTGAAACGGATATTGAGGGCGTAGAAGAAGAAGTCATTGGTGAGATTGATAAGATAGTTGTGGGGCGAGAGCGATTGAGTCAGATGATTGCTGAACAAGCTGAGGAACGTCTCCAGCAATTTGGAGTGCAGTTGGTGGATGTTCAGCTCCGACGTATATCCTATGAGCAGAGCGTTGAACAGAGAGTCTATGAGCGTATGATCTCTGAACGGGTGCGAATTGCCGAAAAGCTCCGCTCTTTGGGTAAGGGGGAGCAGGCGCGAATTGAGGGGCGCTTGAGCCGGGAACTTCAATCTATTGAGTCCGAGGCTTACCAGAGATCACAAGCTATCTTGGGTAAAGCGGAGGCCGAGGCCATTGTGATTTACGCGCAATCGGTTGGCAGGGATGCGGGATTTTATCAGTTTTTACGGAAGCTTCAGGCCTATGAGAAGGCGATTCAACCAGAGACGGAGATGATTCTATCCAGCGACAGCGAATTCCTGAACCTCCTGAGAAAAAAGTAAATAACTGGCCCTCCCGACAGAATATATTTTACAGACCTAAAGATACCCTTAGTAAGCCCTAGAAAAATATAGAGAACTCGTTTAGGGTTGTTGTTAACGAATTCAGCCCGGGGGGGGTGTCTATGATTCAAGAGGGGTTATTGCGCTTCTTTAAAATTCTTCTTTCTGTTCTCTGTTTATTTCCGGCCATGGCTTGGTCTTTGACTTCCCATCAAGCTGTAAGGCATCAGACGGCCTTCTTTTGTGAAGAGCTGCTCTTGAGGGTGGATCTGGGTCGGACGAGCGAGAACAAGGCAGAGCTTTGGTTCGACATGCTTCGCAGTCGTCAGCAAGTCAATGGTGAGATGGTCTTTGAATTAATAGAAAATGGTTACTTCAAGCGGGAGCTTTCAGAGGGCCACCAGACACAGGAATTTTATATCTCTGTGGATGGGAAATATAGGATTGAATTTTGGCAGAAAGAATCAGGAGTCAGAGGCTTTAGTCTTTGGATGATGGAGGATGCAAAGGAGGTGAGATTTGTCCAGGAAGATGATCTGGATGAGGGTTCGCCTTGGTGGTCCTTGCCAGTTCATTGAGAAGATCGAGTAGTTTCTCTCTGAATGGTGAGGTGGAGTCTATAAAAGCCCCTATATGTTGACCGTCCTCCGGAGCCCAAAGTCCTATTGGGTTTTTCGCCCGACTATAAATTTTTTCTCCCAGTTTAAAACTCACTACGGGATCGTTTCTGTCATGGATAACGAGTATGGGAGTTGTTGTGTTCTCAAGAAAATTTTTTTCGCTGTGGCGGTCACTGATAAGTATATAGGCAAGCGGGCTGAATAACCATGTCACCCAGGTGCTCCTTAAAGCAGAGGCAGCCACCTCTTGGTATGAGGCAAAGCTTGAGTCCATCACAATGAGGTCAACCTGTTGGGCTAGGTCAGGTCGCAGTTCGAGGGCCCGAAGGGCGATGGCTCCCCCCAGGCTTTGGCCAATGACCACAAAAAGGCCATCGGGGCTGTGTTTTTGATGGAGTTCAAGGCCTTGGATCAGAGCGGCTACCCCATCTTCGGTGACTCCAGGAATATCGGGTCGGCCCTCGGATTGACCATAGCCTCGGTAATCGAAGGTGAAAAAATTAAAGCCTTCTTCCCGCAGCCAAACCAGACTCAAAAAATGGCTTGAGATGTTTTGGGCATTTCCGTGAAATTGGACAACTGTTCCCAATGCGGGATCATTTTGAAAAAACCAGGAGTCCAGAGTTGTTCCATCTAGAGAAGCAAAGCGAATCACCTGGGGAGGGTTTTGTGAGCGCAAAGCCGGATAATGGGTTCTGGAGTCCGGGTAAAAAAACAGGTGAGAGCATGAAGCCAAGGTCATTAGAGCTCCTAATAAAAGGGCTAGGTACATCAGAGATCTAGAGATGACTTTCTTCACCCATTCCCTCTGGTAGACTTTTGTTGCTGCGCACACCAAGATGCTCCATTTTTCGGGCTTGAACGAGGACCTTTCTCTCCAGGCGCATCAGTCCGGTTTCATATTCGTCTTTGGCCTTATTCAGGTGTTTTCCTATGTTCATATAGGCATCGACAAAGTCACAGACTCTGCGGTGGAGCTCTTGTCCAGCTTCGGAGATTTTGAGTGCATTTTCTGCGAGCTTTTCTTCATTCCAGCCAAAGCGAATCACTTTGAGTAAGCCAATCAAAGTGGGGGGAGTTGCCACAAGAACCTTGCGATTGAGAGCATACTCCACCAGATCAGGTTCAGCTTCGAGGGCTGCGTAGAGGAAGGATTCATTGGGTAAGAACATTATAGTGAAGTCAGCGGAGTCTTTCAGGGCTTCAGAGTAGGCCTTGCTGCTGAGTTTACGCACATGCTCCTTTACGTGGCGCCCATGGCGAAGCATTTCAGCTGTGCGTTGCTCTTCTGTCATGGCTTCAAGAGAGGCTAAGAAGGCTTCAACAGGGGTTTTTGCATCCACTACAACGACTCTTCCCCCGGGCATTCTCACCGTCATATCTGGGATAAGTCTTTGTCCCTCGGAGTTGATATTTTGATCTTGGAAACTCACATCAGCAAACTCAGACATCCCGGCAAGTTCGACACAATTGCGCAACTGCACCTCACCCCAGCGCCCCCGAACGTGGGGTTTCTTGAGGGCATTTTTTAGAGCAGCGGTTTCTTGGCTGAGGTTGAGGTTTGCTTCAATCACTCTTTTGAGTTCTGTCTCCACGAGTGAATAGGATTTTTGCCGCTCTCGTTCTATCTCAGTGGCCTGATTTTGATAGCGCTCAAGAGCAGATGCTAGGGGTTTAACCAGTTCCTGTATGGCCACTTGACGTTTGTCGAGTTCTGACTGAGCTGACAAGGCCTCCTTTTCCAAGGAGCCTTTGGCTAGCTCTAAGAACTGTCGACTGGAGCTTTCCAGCACACTGGAGGCCAAGCTACGAAAGCTGTCCTGAAGTTGCTCCTTGGCTTTCTCAAGCAAGGCCCGCTCAGCATCCAGGGACTCCCGCAGGCTGTTGTTTTCAGCCTCCATACGGATAGACAGGCTTTGGGCGGCCTCGCGTTTGACCTCGGCTCGATCCGCTCGGCGGCGCTCAAAGACCAAAGCCGCCATCAATATCAACACAATACTCCAGGGTAAGATGGACTCAAGCATAGACCCTAACATCCTGGACTTAAGGCCCCGGATCAATAGAATTGAGGCCCAAAAGGGACTATTTAGGGCCGGGTGAGCCAAAAAAAGTCCGCCCATAATGCACCAAGTTATTTTCTAAGTGGCTAATTCCTCTAGAGTCTAGAGGTCCTACGCCCTGGTATGTCCTTTGAATGAGCACTAAAGAAGGGTCTTGCACCCACTTTGAGCGTTCAACTGGAGGTTCGTTAGGTGATACAGGTTTCCGCATCCATTCTTGTTTTTGCCCTGCTCTCGGGCTCCCCATCAGTTCTCGCAGCTGAGGCCACAGCCAATCCGTCGGCACCTGAGCCTCAGTTGAGCCAGCAGGCAGTGGAGAGTGAGTCAGCTTCAGTGTTGGTTTCCCATCCCTCGTCAGCCCCTTTGAGCTTTTCAGTTTGGCGTGATCAGCACATTGCCGAGGCAAAGAATCAAGTTGTGCGCCGCTCCAATAGGTTGCAATTGGCGGCCAATGGAAAGCTGTCCAAAGCCAGCCTTCAGGAGTTTGACTTTGCTCGGGAGGAGAGGGCTTTGGCCGAGGCCATAGAGACCCTTCAGCATGCAGAGGAGCGCAGCAGAGAAGACTATTTTGAGATTTATTTAGATATCTATCTGTCTGAATTTAAGAGTGATTTGGGCTTTCTTCAGAGTTTAATGCAAAGCATCAGCACTGAGGAGGCAGGAGAGCTTGTGCACCATCTATTGGTCAGAGGGCAGCTGCCCTCTCGGCCCTCAGAAGGGGCCTTGAAATCCTCTGCCCACCTCTCTCCCTAACAAACCCCAATAAAATTATCAGTCCCGCCTTGACAGAATTTTTAGACCATCCATATTGGCAGTGGTTTATTGCTATAAGCAGAAGTTTTTTCAGTAAAAACTTTTTTTCATACAAAAAAGAACAGGAGGTATCTATGGCTAGCGCGGAATTCAACGTTCGTCCGCTTCATGATAAGATTTTGGTGCGTCGAATGGCTGAAGAAGAAAAGACGGCAGGGGGCATCATCATCCCCGACAGCGCAAAGGAAAAGCCCCAGCGCGGTGAAATCGTTGCCACAGGAAAAGGTCGAGTGACCGAAGATGGTAAAGTTTTGCCTCTAGAAGTGAAATCTGGAGACAAGGTTTTGTTTAGCAAATATGCCGGAACCGAGCTCAAGTTGGGTGAGGCTGAGTACCTGATGATGAGAGAAGAAGACATCCTCGGGGTTTTTAACTAACTGGCAATTGCAAGCTATTTGATTTGCAAACTATCTAACCAAATAAAGAGGTAAATAATGAGTAAAGAACTGCGATTTAGTGAAGATGCACGAAAATCAATTCTCAAGGGAGTCAACACTCTGGCCAATGCGGTCAAAGTCACTCTCGGTCCTAAGGGCCGCAACGTTGTTATCGAAAAGTCTTTTGGTGCTCCTCTGATCACTAAAGATGGTGTGACCGTCGCTAAAGAGATTGAGCTTGAAAATAAATTTGAAAACATGGGTGCCCAGATGGTTAAGGAAGTGGCCAGCAAGACCAATGATGATGCTGGTGATGGAACGACTTCTGCGACAGTTTTGGCTCAGGCCATTTACCGTGAGGGAGCCAAGCTGGTCAGCGCTGGTCACAACCCCATGGATATCAAGCGTGGGATGGATAAAGCTGTGGGCGTTATCCGCGATGAGTTGAAGAAAATGGCTAAGCCCGTAAAAGGCGAGAAAGAAATTGCTCAGGTGGGAACAGTTTCCGCCAATGGTGACACTGAGATTGGTGAGATGATTGCTCAGGCCATGGAAAAAGTGGGCAAAGAAGGTGTTATTACCGTTGAAGAGAGCAAGACGGCCGAGACCTATCTGGATGTGGTTGAGGGAATGCAGTTTGACCGCGGTTATCTGTCACCTTACTTCATTACGAATGCAGAGCGCATGGAAGTGGCCTTAGAGAACGCCTACGTGTTGATCTATGACAAAAAAATCAGCTCCATGAAAGACCTTATTGGCGTTCTTGAGGGAGTTGCAAAACAGGGGCGCCCGCTCTTGATCATTGCTGAAGATGTTGAGGGAGAGGCTTTGGCAACTCTAGTGGTCAACAAGCTGCGTGGCACTCTGCAAGTGGCTGCTGTGAAGGCTCCCGGCTTTGGTGATCGCAGAAAGGCTATGCTTGAGGACATCGCCATCCTCACTGGTGGAGTCGTTGTCAGCGAAGAAATGGGACGTAAGCTCGAGCAGGCCACTTTGGCCGATCTTGGTCAGGCCAAGCGAATTGTGGTTGATAAGGACAACACCACAGTGATCGATGGAGCTGGCCAAAAGAAAGAAATCCAAGGTCGAGTGAGCCAAATTCGCGCTCAAGTTGAAGAGACAACGAGCGATTATGACAAAGAGAAGCTCAAGGAGCGTCTGGCAAAATTGGCCGGTGGAGTGGCAGTGATTCATGTAGGCGCTCCTTCAGAAGTTGAAATGAAGGAGAAAAAGGCCCGAGTGGAGGATGCCCTCAATGCGACTCGTGCTGCTGTGGAAGAGGGAATCGTTGCAGGTGGTGGAACGGCCTTATTGAGAGCCTCTAAGCTGCTTGAAAAGATGGATCTTCCTGACGCTCAAAAGTGGGGTGCCAAGATTATTCGTCGTGCCTGCGAGGAGCCTTTGCGACAGATTGCCAACAACGCGGGAATTGATGGAGCCATCGTGGTGGACCGAGTTCTCAATGAGAAGTCTGCCGGATTTGGTTTTAACGCTCAAACTGAGGAATATGGAGATCTTCTCAAAGATGGAGTCATCGACCCCATGAAAGTGGTTCGATGCTGCATTGAGAATGCCACTTCAGTCTGCTCTCTGATGCTGACGACTGAAACTATGATTGCTGAAGCGCCTAAGAAAGATGAGCCTGCCGGACCCGGAGCTGGTGCCGGAATGGGTGGAATGGGCGACATGCCAATGATGTAAACATTAAAATCAGTCAAGATTTGGAAGGATCCCAGGCTCTTTAAAAGGGCCTGGGATTTTTTTTAAAAGAGGTAGTAGACTCCAACAGAAATTTTCGAGGACCTGTGGCTGGAGCTTGTCGCTGAATCAGGCCTTGTGCCGGTTCCAGAGAACTGTGTGGAATAGAGTTCGAAATCTAGATTCAACTGTAAGCGAATATGCTCAGAATAGCGCTGGTAGAGAAAAGCAGAAAACTCGTTGATTTTATTAGAGTGGCTTGCTCCTGAAGTCAGGGGTTGTTCGCTGAGCTTGGGACGCAAGTAAAGTGAGAGCTCTGCTCCGGCCCCCAAAGACTGATCCGGAAGAATTGGGAATGAACCTCTGAGAGTAACCAGAGGACCATAGTAGAGGCGGCTGGTAAAACTCAGGGGCTCAGAGTTATCCACTCTCAGGTGCTTGCTCCCATAGCCTAAGAGGATGTGAGCTTGGGGGCCCCAGATGTCGTAATTGGCTCGAAAGTTATAGCCAAAGAGGAGTTCATAGCTAGAGACCTGCTGGTTTAGATTTTCAGGACTAGAACCAGAAAGGGGATTCGAGAAAGAAACAATACTCTGCTCAAGACTTCCCAGGACCGACCAGTTTGACGTCAGCCAAAGTTCTGCTGAAACCGAAAGTGAAGGGAAGAGCTTGTCCTTGGATTCAAGAACTCCTAGGTCTGGCACCGAGAGGTTCTGGTTAAACTGCCCAAAACCTAGAAATCCCCCTACTTGCCCAAAGGTTGGGGGCCTTTTGGGAACCCAGGCGACAGGATCATCTCCAAAGGCAAGCTCTGCATCTTGCCTGCGGACCAAAGGCTCTATAGTGGGGTCGGGATAGGTCACTGGACTGAGTCCAGAAATCTTACTGTTCTTCTGTATGGCGCCGGGCTCTTTTTCCGAGACTACGATTCCAAAACTCAAAGTTTCATCTACCTTAAGTAGTTTCACTTTTCCGAGAGTCGTCTTTTCGGTGTTCACAACAAAATTAAAGTGGGGGTGTCTTTGAGCGGAGATAATTTGGACTACAGAGACCTCTTGGTCTATGGACACATTGTCTCTCTGTCCAAGGTTAAGAGTCACCCTCTGTCCTTGGCGGCTTAGGATGCGTCCCTCGTAGGGAATCTGTCGGATCATTCTTGCCAACAGCCGATCCATCTCCCGTCCCACGGATTCCAAGTCACTTCTCTCAAAACCTCTTGTATCCACACGAACAAATAGCTGTGCGTCCCGCTTTAAGTATAAATCCAACTGCAAAGCAATCCCCTCATTGCCTCGACTGATACTTCCCAGAATGAATGCATCGGCTTCAATGGAATCGGCCAGTTGTCTGACGAGTTCTGGATCTTGGTCTAGTTCTTCTGAGGTTCGGTAAGGGCCTTGAGTGCTAGAGGGAAGAAAGGTCCAGCGATGTAAACTCCTGAGCTGATCAGAGACCCGAGTCTCTAGGGGACGGGAGTAAATTCCCTGAGTGTTGTCCGCAAAGGGCAGTATGGTGATCGTTTCAATTGTAAGAAGGTCGTCGATCTGACTTTGAAGAGGTCTTATTTGACTGTCTGCACTCAAGGAGGGTCCTAGACAAAGGGCTAGAGTTAGACAAGATATTCTTAACTTTGGAAAGCGCATAGAGTTTATCCCCTCTTCTCAATTTCTAGTCTGCATTCCAAATGGGTCGAAGGTCAATTTTCATAAAGCATTGAGTGACTTTTACCGAAATAGAGTGAGTGCAAGAATTAAAACATTCTCTCTACTACAGTAGGTTTTTAGGCGCAGTTGCCGTGGTCGTCGCCCTTGGGCTAATGGGTGCGGAGCTCTTCTCATATGCGCACGCTCAAGTAGACCCTTCTACAAGCTTGTTACTGCGTTCAGGAGGCAAGACCCCAGAGCGTCGTGATCTGGATTCGCGTAGATACACCCTGCGTCCGGGTTCGGAAAGGCCTACTCCCACATCGGAAACCTCAACTCAGGAGCCGGAGCCTTCCGCCCTCTCTGCTCAACCACCCCCTCCTCAAGAGCCTCTCTTAGACCAAAAAGAAGAGGCGCTCATCGATAGTGAGCTGAGGGTGGAAGAGGGGATTGAGGAAGAGCTCACTCGTTTGCGTAGACTCCGAGATCTTTTTTTGGGTGGCTCTGCGGAAGGAATGGAGGACTATATTAAATCCATTCATCCTCAGGATCCCCGTCTGAATATTATGGAGCTCAGTGTGGCCCCGGCCTTTTTATATTATGATTCGAGCAGCGCCTTTTGGTATAGAGACTATTACTCGGCCGGACCAGGTCTGAGTACGGAGTTGGGTTTTTGGGTAACCCCCCACTTTGGCGTGCATTTTGACTATATGACAAGCTTGGGACACAGCCTTGAGTCCAGTCCAGTGGGAGGGGTTAATTTGGGTCTGAGACACCAGGACGGGGCGATGGGCTTGAAGCTGAGGCAGCATTTCGGTCTATCCCGACGAGCCCCTTCTTTGCTCGCGGGTTTGAACTTCAGAGAGTCTCAAGTCAAGATAGCAGGCCCCATGGACAATCGATTTAGTCATCGATCTTCTGGACTTGAAGTGAGTCTGCAGCTGAGAGTTCCCAATAGTAATTTTCATAGCTGGACCTTTGGTCTAAGACTCATGCCGCAACTTAGCCATCAAGAGAAGCGAGTCACTTCAGGATCTAAGTCTAAGGACAATTACCAGGTGAACCTATCTCTAGGTTCAGTTTACGTTTTGGACAGAAATCAGCAGCTGTTCTGGAGTTTGCGGCATCGCTTTGAGCGAACTAACTTTTCGGGACCAGCTCTACGCATAGATCCCAAGACCTCAGTCACCCCTCAGGGGGTTCGTGTGGATCAGGGTTTGACAGTCTTTGAGTTCGGCTATACTTGGGGCAACTAATCTGTTTTAATAAGAAATAGAAAGATGTCTATTCGTATATTGATTGCAGATGATGCCCCTTTTATCCGAGAGCTTTTAAAAGAGCTCTTAGAACCACGGGGCTTTGTCATTGTAGGGGAGGCCCAAGACGGAGTTGAGGCAGTGGAATTGGCGGAGCAGCTCAAGCCAGATGTCATTCTTATGGACTTAGTGATGCCAAAAAAAAGTGGCGTTGAAGCCACCACGGAGATTGTTAAAAGGCAGCCTCGAGTTAAGGTCATTGCCTGCTCCACCCTCGATCAGGAGACGATGATGTTAAAGGCAATTGAGGCTGGATGCTGTCATTATGTGACTAAACCATTTGAGGCCAAAGACCTGGTTCAAGCCATTGAAAAAGCCGTGCAACAGGGGGGGGAGATCTGATGGGAAGTCTATTTTTTTTCTTTAAAAGTATAGCACTTACATTTTTTATTATTATATTGCTGCAGATAAGAATTGGCCCCCAGACTCTAGAGGAGAGGGCCTTGAGCTGGGCTCGCCAATCGAGTCTGGTGCAACCTGTGGAGTCGGTGGCTCAGGGAGCAGTGTTGCTTGTGCAAAACCTTTGGGGGAAAGCCACAACTCGTACCACACAGGCCACTCAGCGACGACTTGAACTCAAACTTGAGCGCAGCAGTCAATATCTCAAGAGCCAGGCACAGGAGCTTTACCAAGGCTCAACGGACTTCTTTTTTCAAGAAGATCAGCTGGAACAAGAGCCTTAATTGCGAATAGTGCGAGAGTTTTGCTGTTGGCGAGATTGAGGGCGGCCAGGCTGGATCAACCTTGAGGCTAGCTCTCTTGCCTGAGCTCGGTTTTCATCTCTGGATGCAGCGGCTTTGTAGGGGCAGTTGTCAGCACCTTTTCCATTCACAGCTTGAAGGTTATTATGGGAGGCCGCCATGGCAGGTCCTGCAGCCAAACCTAACATCAGGGCTATCAGTAGAGTTGAGGTTTTCATATTCAGCTCCTTTCCTTTAATGAGCACTTACCTTACTCTATAGCCAGAAGTGTGCCACCTCTAGACAGTGAGGGGAGACACAAAAATCATAATAAAATTAAGCATTTATAATTTCATCTAGGCTGTAAACTGTCCAGATATTCGACAGTGCAGGGACGCTCTTGAGCCCAGTGTCTCATCTTGAGACACTATTGGCCGACTGTACCGGAGCTACTCAACTGTCTCTGAGCCGTCTGGACCAGGTTTTGCGCCCTCACCCAAATAAAGTCTGACTTGCTCCATGGCTCTGCTTTGGCTGTGAAATCTTCCGGTGGAGTTGACCCGTCCCTGGCAGTATCTCTTATCGGTGCAGGAATCCTGGTCAGTGCTGACGGCGTAGGTCTGTGGACCGGACAGATCCTGGTTGGAGGGCCCCCCCCTATATCTATCGAGTTCCTGTTGGGCGGTTGAACCTGGAGCTCCCCGCCGAGAGGACTGTTGCTGGCCGAAGGCGAGCTGTCCTGAGAGAAAAACTATCAGAGTCAAGGTGGCGATAAGCACTGAGTGGAAAGGGGAGGATCTCATATTGTTCTATCTCCTTAGAGTCAAAAAATTAAAATCTATATATTTGTGTCGCCCACTGCGGGGGCGATCATTTCCAATAAGCCGTTAAATACAGTTGCCACCTGAAGGGCTACGGTGGGCCCCTCCTTACTGTCCACATTGGTGATCTCACCGTCAGGGCCGTAGGTCACAACCATGGTCCCCATTCCCGGACGGTGCACCCGTGAGGGCTTGCCAAAGCGCTCCTCATAGTCAATCCGTATTTCCCTACGAGCTTGATCGCGAATGCGGTTGATGCGTCCTCGTCCATCATAGGCCAAGGTGATATTTTGACCCTCTGAGTTTCTTGCTCTGACCAAAAAGCAACGGGGATGGTTGTACTCGTATTGAGTTCTGATTGTCTTCAAGACCTCGCGCCCCTGAAAAGTCTCTGCTCTGGCTTTAGCTGTGGCTTTGCCTTTGCCCTCAACACTGGCGGCCTCTCTTTGTTGCTGCAACTGAGCCCTTTGGGCGGGGGTCAGTTGATCCTCCGCGG
Source organism: Bdellovibrionales bacterium (assembly GCA_007128005.1). Classification (GTDB taxonomy): domain Bacteria; phylum Bdellovibrionota; class Bdellovibrionia; order Bdellovibrionales; family UBA1609; genus SKYF01. Next base: position 49,724 of record SKYF01000104.1, on the reverse strand, counting down.
GCCCCAAATAGCGGACGAGGACGTCTGAGACCTTGTTGCACCGATTTTTATAAGCAAAAGTCGTATGCCGGAAAGGTTCCTCTTTAGTCGCCACCTGTCCGTTGTTTCTATAGGTGTAAGTTGTTCGCTCGGAATTCCTCACAATTGAAAGTGGCAGTCCAAAAACCGGGTGGTAGACAATATCTGTAATCACACCGTTGTTATCTGAGCGCACGCGATGCAGATACTGTCCGGGCCCATCGGTTCGTGGTCTGTGCCAAAATTCATAGCGGCTGTTGTTGACCACTTCGTCCCCACACTTCTTTTGGACAGTGGACCAGAAGTGATTGTTAGGGTCTCTGGGGTTGGATTCATAATTGTAGGTTTCAACGCAGCCCCGGCGATCCCTAAAACCAACCACCCAATCTCGATCTCTATTGTACCTCAATTCCTGGTAAGTCTTGTCCGGATAGTCAATGCGCACGATATTGTGGAGATCATCATACCTATATTTGAAGGTCTCATTCCATGCATTGGTGACCTCAGTCAGGTTCTCACTATCAAATTTATAAGTGGCTCTGAGCTCTCCAGGGCCTGTAATGCGAGCCACTCGCCTTGTCTTGGGATCGTAGTGAAAGACTAGCTGGCGCCCATTGTTGTCAGTGATGCGGGTGATTTGGTTGTTATTCCAGTCGACTTTTAAGTAGTTTCCGGCTCGGTCATTGAGCTGGATCAGCTGACCATTTTGATTGAATCGCTCAAAACTTCCATCATCAAGTGTGCGAACGTAAACCCCTTCGCGCAGGACGATATTTTCACTTTCTCGGCCACTTGCTGAATACCTCGTTCCCGGACTGGCTTGTCCAGTGAGATTTAACTGTCTGGCAAACTCTTCCCTTAAAAACTGGTTGGTCTGCATTTCCTCGCGAAGCTTATTGAGGGCCTGCTCGCTCATACTGGGGTTGCGCTTTTTTACTTCTGCGAGAATGGTATTGATGGTGTTGCCCACAGCCTTTGGGTCAAAATCCTGAGCCGTATAGTTGATCTCCAGTCCCCCACCACATTCGGTGACCATGAGGTTGCCCTCAGCGGTGACCTGAAGCTTGGTCTCAAAGTCTGAGCACCAGCCATAGCCAAAAATTCCGCTAAAGATCGTGCGGCTGTTGTAGGTGCGCTGAATGCGCAGGTCATAGCCCGACCCAGGGACTTGGATGTCCGTAAAGGTAGTGGAAAAGTTGGCATTTTTCATATCCACAAGGCCAAGAGCGGCCTGAGAGACAAAGAGTCCAAAAACCGTGGACAAGAGCAGATTAAACTTCATGTTTAACTCCTTTAGGAACTGTCGCTTACACTTTAATTGTAACAATTTTTTTCATAAATACTCCACCGATTACTTGCAAAAAGAGTATTAAAAGCAGGGCAATCCAGCCTAAAACCGAGGTGAAAAGGGGCTTGACGTAGGCCGGGTCTGCCACGGCAAAGATACCGAGCAGGACAAAAGGCACCATCACAATGATGATGGCCTGGGTGGTAGCCATTTGGGTCATGGCCTTAATCTTTTTATGGATTTTTTGCCGCTCACGGATTGTCGTCACAATGGTCTGAAAGGTTTCAGCCAGATTCCCACCAGTTTCCTTAAGGATATTGACGCCAGTGACAAACATTTGAACGTCCTGTTGAGGGACGCGTTCGGCAAACTCAGTGAGCGCTTCCTCTAAAGTCATCCCAAGGCGAATTTTTTTGAGGACAAGACCAAACTCCTGGCCTAAGGGTCCTCCCATACTCTCCACCACTCTCTCCATGGACTGAGTGACACTTAGACCCGATTTGACTCCATTGGCCATGATCGTAAGACCATCGACCATCTGGTCAACAACTGTATTGCATCGATTCTGCCAAAGGGCCGTGATCACTAGTTTGGGCACGGACCAGCCCATCATAGTGATGAGACTACCAAAAAAGAAACCTGCAAGGATATTGGGCCAAGCCACCAAAAAAAACAAAGCCCCGAGTCCAAAGCTCATCAGCAGCATGGCAAGAGTCACTTTATTGCGGTCGGTCTCTACGAACATCAAGTCCATTAGGCGCAAAACCTCTTCCCGACTGCCGAGGCTCTTGCGGTGTAGAAAATCAAGGATGCGGTCAAGATTCAGATAGGAGACCACAAAGACAGCCACAGCGAAAAGGGGGATCAGCAAGAACTCATTACTGACGAGGAAGTTGACCATCAGCTATCCCCTCCACTGGCTTTCTTAAGCGGGGGGCGAGCTCCTGGAGTGAATCGTGGGGGTCCTGGCTTTTGCCCAGAGGGAGTCTGCGTGGCTCCACCGCCGGCCTCCCCTGTAAAGAGATTTCTAGGGATCATCACACCTCGCTGCTCAAATTTTTCAATAAATGTGGGAATCAATCCCATGGGCTGAAAGCGGCCAATGATTTTTCGGTTTTTATCAAAGCCCTCTTCTTTAAAGCGAAAGATCTCTTGAAGGGTGATGGCATCGCCCTGCATGCCGACGACCTCGGTGATACTGGTGATCTTTCTACTGCCATCACTGAGACGACTGATTTGAATGATCAAATCAACGGCTCCAGAAATCTGCTCCCGGATAGCCTTGGCAGGCAACTCCATTCCAGCCATCAGACACAGAGTTTCCAGGCGGCTGACGGCCTCCTTTGGGCTGTTGGAGTGAACCGTGGTCATTGAACCATCGTGGCCGGTGTTCATAGCTGCAAGCATGTCGAGTGCGGCCCCATCGCGACACTCGCCCACCACGATCCGGTCCGGGCGCATCCTCAGAGAATTGCGGATCAGGTCGCGGATCGAGATTTCCCCAGTGCCCTCCATATTGGCGGGACGAGTTTCCAACCGAACCACATGCTCCTGTTTGAGCTGGAGTTCGGCGGCGTCTTCAACGGTGATGATTCGCTCATTGCTCGGAATAAAGCCGGAAAGCACATTGAGCAGAGTTGTTTTACCGGAGCCCGTGCCGCCAGATATAATCACATTCAAGCCCTGTTCGATGCAGATTCTCAGAAAATCAACCATCGGCTTGGTCATAGAGTTGAAGCGTGTGACATAGTCGTCAGCCGTGATGCGGTCCTGGGGAAATTTACGGATAGTGACAGCTGGCCCATCAATGGACAGGGGCTCGATGACAGCATTGACCCTGCTGCCGTCAGCAAGCCTGGCATCCACATAAGGGGTCTTTTCATCAATTCGTCGCCCTAAGGGGGTTACGATTCTCTCAATCACATTGCGCAGTTGCAGATTCGAAGTAAAGGTGATTTGGCTCAAGGTCAATTTGCCATTTTTTTCCATATAGATCTTGTCAGCTCCATTCACCATAATCTCAGTGACTGTGGGGTCTGCCAGAAGGTCCTCTAGGGGGCCTAGACCCAAAGATTCATCCAGGACTTCCTTAATCACTCGTGAGCGCTCCTCTCGGGAGAGACCCTGTCCCAGCTTGTCGGTCACCTGAGTGATGACTCTCTGGGTTTTTTGTCTAAGTTCTTTTTCCTTTTCGGGGTCGCCTTGAGTGTTGGAGACATCCTTCTTCAGATCCATCTCCTTGATCAGCTCGCTATGGATTTGCAGCTTGAGTAGGGTGATGGGGTCTCGCTGTTTGCCAGAGGACACCCCCCTCCTCGTGGCAGGCCCCTCTGAAGTTTTTGTGGGTAGGGACTTGCCGGAGGAGCCTCCTGCCTTCTCAGAGCCAAATTTCAGTTGGGGTCGGCTCAAAGCCTTGAGTTTCTGTAAGATACCCCCTGTCAGACGGCGGACCACTTCGTGGTGCGCGGCGCTGAGTGGAGTGTTGGGAGCCCCAATGACAAAGGGAGTGGAGCGCTGAAGAGCTGCGTAGGCGGTGATATCGTCTTGGGGTATGGATCCGATGATGGGCCGCCCGAGACTTTGAGAAATTGCCCTTGGATCTAAACCGGTGCGACTGACTTTGTTTAAAACCACCTGAAAGAGTTCAGCAGGAAGGGTGGCGGCCATCATGTCATTGAGCAGCTTACGGGTCTGATTGACAACCAATACTTCGGGAGTGGTGACCAAGACAACGGCACTGGCATCTTGAAATATGGCCATCTGTGCGGGGGTGATATCACAGCCCAGGTCCACAATAATAAAGCTGTAGAAATGGCTGAGGGAAAAAATCTGTTTGCGCAGTAGGTCTGGGGCCACATTCAAGCTCTGATCTGGGCTGCTGACCGCACTGATATAGGATAGCCCCGAGGGGTGCTGTCCTACCAAGCTGCTCAAGGACTGAGGGTTCACGGCAACAGAAGAGTTGGTGATGTCCATAATGTTTTTGGGAGGGCGAAGTCCCAAGATAATGCTTTGATCACCGCAGCTCTTGGCGTCTAGATCAATCAGTAGGGTCTTGGCTCGCATCTCAAGAAGGGTGGCGCAGGCTAAATTGGCCGCAAAAACGCTTTTTCCCACCCCGCCCTTGCCGCCAACAACACCGATTAGGTGACAGTTTTGATGTAGAGCCACAGCCACACCTCCAGGTTTTCCTATCGGCGTTTCTAGGAAGTTCTTTAAGAAGTTATGGGTTTAGCTAGGGCTTTAGTCTGGGAGGCGGAACTTCTGCTTGATTCGATCTGATCCCTGACTGGCCGAGGCTCGAATGCTCGGAGTGACAAAGACCACAAACTGGCTTTGATTGTTGCGGAAGTCCCTTGAGGCGTAGAGGCTAAAGATCGGGTTCTGCGAGGCATTGGAGGGCAGTTTGTTGTAGTTTGTGCCCGTGTCGCTGGAAATAAGACCCCCAACGGCCGCACTTTGGCCGCTGCGCACATGTATCATGGTGTTGATCTCTCGACTTGAGGTCAGAGGACCTTGGTCTGTGTAGCTGAGCAGATTTTTGACGGAAAAGTTCATATCGAGTCGTACGCTGTCAGACCGCGCCCCCATTACCTGAGGAGTGATATTGGTTCTCAAGCCCACTTCCTCAAAGTTGGTTCCCGGCTGACCGGTGGCGCTGATCACCTGATAGGGGACTCGGGTCAGAGAGTTCAGGGTGCCCTGGCGGCCATCTTGGACAATCAGACTTGAACTCTGTAGGACTCTGGCAAAGCCATGTTGCTTGGCCCAGTTGAGCTTAGGAAGCAGGTTGGAGATGGTTCCCGTCAGTGTCCCCACAAGTCCTCCGGGAGAGCGTCCTCCTGTTGAGAATTGAAGGGTAGAGCCATCGCCAATATCTGGTGTCCACTGAAAGCGAAAGCCTCTGGTGTAATCCTTTTGCAGCTCCACAAAGTGAATCACCATTTGGATGATCTTCTCTGGTTCGGGAGCGGCGGCCTGTTTGATCTTGATTAAATTGATCACGACATCCGTTCTTCGCTCCAACACCCTCTTATCGGCTACGGCTTCTTCCACCACCACGTCGGGGACATACATCTTAGCTATAATTTCAGCTCGATCTCTCTCCTCAGGGCTATTGGCCATTCCATCGAGGATAAATTTGCCGTTGACAGCTCGAACGTAGATTTCTGGATTGTTGATGTCTCTTTCAATGATCTCGGCAATCTTGTTTTGTGCAATGGGGCTTAGGGTCACTAGGGTTGTGGCCAGGGGACCGTACTGTTTGACCACACTGTGAATTCGTTTCATATCCGAAGGAAGCAAGATTTGGCCATCGACCACGACTCGGTTGTTCAAAACTCGAACAGTAACACCCTCGATAGTGGACAGAAGGCTTCTGATTTCGCGAGCCACTCGCTGCAGGTCAGTTTTGCCCACTCTGACAGTGAGCTGATAGACGATCTGTCCGGTGTTTTTGTCCTTAATAATAACCGTTCCAATGCCCTCTTTGGTGGGTACAAACCTCAGCTGGCTTTGTCCTCGTCGGGTTTCAATTCGCGTCACCGAGCGATAGGTACCACTGAGGTCAAAGCTTCCAGGAAGACGAGGAAGAGTTTCATCGTGAGGTAGTCCCACATAGAGATCTATATCCCGGGTTTCAGTTCCTGATCTATTGGCTTGAGCCACAGACAGGCTGGGAATTATAAAAAATATAAGTAATAAAAATCTCATTATCTTCCTCTCCTAGGCTGACCTGCAGGACTGGCTGCGGGTTGGCGTATCCCCTGCTGCAGAGCTGGTGGATTGACCTGGCCTAGAACGCTCTCAATGGTGCTTGCTGGAAGTGTGGACTTCTGGTGATCGCTGGGGTGCCTCAGGGTTAAAAACAGGGAGGCCGGTGATGTTGAAAGTATATAGATGAGATCCTGGGCCTCTTTGGGGCTGGCCTCAATGGTAATGGTTGAGAAGTTGGTGTCGGCCCGCAGGTTTCTCACATATTCCGAACGCCCCTGAAGTTCGTACAGGCGGGGTAGCTCATGGACCACACGAAGGCCTGTCGCCAGAATCACTACATCCTGCATTAGAGTCTTCACCTCTCGGCGCTGATTGACTCCTCGACCCACATCCAGGGCGGCGATGATGTCCACTCTATCCCCAGGCTTAATCAGCTTGGCCACTCCGCGCATCTCATCAATGGGGATGGTGACGGCCCGCCGGGTGGGAGCCACTTGAAGGGATAGCCCAGTCAAAGGGCCAGGCTCCATCACCTTATTTTCTAGGACTTGTTCATCTTTACGAATGGGAGCCAGGGCCACCATTCCCACCACGGCTTCAGGGTTAGTAAAGGCGCTGGGCTGTACAAAATCAATGGGACGCTCAACAATTTGGAGCATGGTCTCATCAATGGTCTGCATTTCGTTGATATCCACAGCGGCAATGACCACTCTCTGCTTGGCCCCAAATTGGCGAGTCAGCTGTGAGCTCTTTTCCTGAGTGTAGCTATAGAGCAGGAAAACGGCAAACAGGGCTGCGAAAATGCTGATCCAAAGTGTACGAGTTTCATTGTGATTCATTTTCTAATCCCCCCCACAGGACTGTCGAATACAAAGACCATAGGCCACCATGATCCACATGGGGTCCACTTCAACATTTCGATTTCGTCCTGAAATTGCCATCACCCGCTCGTTGTGGAGAATCTCCTTGTTGCCCCCAGCCTCAGCGGGCTCCCTCAGTCGGCCCACCGCAATGGGGCGCTCGGAGGGGATGACTTGGTCGCCAGTGTCGTAATTCTCCCGCACAATAAAGTGGGTGCGAAAGCCAATATTCTGATAGTGAACAATAGATCCCTGGTTGATCGCCCGGTCGCTAAACAGGCTGGTGTCGGCTCTAAAGTTAAAGGTGTGAAAGGCATAGGATCTTGCCGCAATTGAGTGGAGGATGGCCGTGTGGATAGCTCCGTAGAGGCCTAAGCCATAGCTGATCAAAATGACAAAGACGATCAGGAGGGGCAGGATCTCAATGGTGGCAATGCCTTTTTCTGAATCTTTATAGGCTTTCATCTTAGCACCCGTTGTCCGAAATGAGGTGATAGCCAACATTGTTAATAAAATCTCCATACTTGCCTGCCCCTGAGCTGAGGTCGAGAATAGCTTGAAATCTCTCATCGTGACGCATAAAGGTCTGACACTCATAGAGCGAAGGGCTTCTTCCAAGGTAGGAGCCAATATAAATCTTAAATCGCTCCCTTGCCGAGGCACCAAGATCCTCGGAGTAAGTTTCTCCTAAAAATGGAATACTGCGGTCAAGAATTTTGGCCGTAAAGGGAGTGGCAATGCCGATGAATCGAGTCAGTTTGTTCTGTCCCTGTTGCTCATAGCCCATTCCCACCAGATCTTCCTGAGTCATATCTCCCGGCAGGGGATTTCTTCCCACCTCAAACCAGCCAATGCGGTATAGGCCACTGAGAGCGGGATTTTGTAGAAGAGAGTTGTATTTTGCCAACGCCAACTGAGTTTGGGTTGTAGTTGTCAAGTGAGCGGCATAGTATTGTCTGGCGGAAGCATAGGTGATGTACTGGGTGATACTGGCTGCGGTCAGAGTGAGGGCCAGGGAGAACAGTATGCTCGTCAGTCCCATTATAAGAACCAGGGCAAATAGAAAATCCAAGGCAATCATTCCTCTTGCGGCTCGACCTTGCTTTGCTGCAAATCCTGAGGATGTCATAGGTCGTCCCCCCTCTCAGATCTCTGCCGAGAAACATTTTCCGGATGAACCAGCATGGACTGGGAGGGAGGGCCCCAAACTCCGTTTTGGATAAGTCCGGAGAGGTGAACCCAGGGGCTGGTGACAAGCCGAGCCGCCAGCTCATTGCTGCGAAACTGTCCTACAAGAAGCAAGAAAACAGCTAATAGCAAAGCCATAATCAGGATGGTCTCTACGAGCATCTGGCCGGAGGAGTTTCTCATAGATACCCCCCCATTTGCAGCCAGCTCAAGTGAGTCATCCAGCCAAAGAGGAGAGCTACGGAAAAAGGGATACTCTGAAGAGACTGGCGATCGGGTCGATTGGGTCCGGTGAGCGCCAAGGTGTTCCTGACAAGCTGTCCTGCTTGGCCCTGTAGCATGGAGCGAATGATTCCCAAAAGAGCGCCCCAGATGAGAGCGTAAAAGAACATCCACAGGATATCTGTCCATAAAAAAAGTGGGGCCAGAGCCATTAGCAGTTTCATATCTCCGGCTCCTAGAGCCCGAGCCAGAACCAGGGGAAGGCTCACAAAAAAAGCAGCTCCCACAGCCAGTCCCGCTTGTGGCAAGGCCCCTAAGCCGTGAATCACGGATTGGCTAACCACTGCCAGCAGAAAAGCTGCAAGTACAAGTTTGTTGTGAATCTTTTTTGAGCGCAGGTCATCAATGACTCCAGCGAGCAGAATCAATCCGGGAATAGCTACAATGGATAGACTTGCTGAATGAATCATTGTTCCTCACTCAACCCAGCGCACTCCTTTGTTGGCTCTGGGGCTTTGAAATTCATGGCCTATGGAGATATCTCTCTCGATCTGAGCTCCCAGGCGGGGAGCCGACCGATGAAAGGTCTCAATAGGACCCAGTTCGCCAAAAAACACTCCCACAATCAGCAGAAGGTAAATGGCTAAAAGTAATATCAGTTCCGTCGTCATGCTGCGAACTCCATGGTCAGAAAGAAGATTATCTAAAGTTCATAGCTTCACTGATTTGGGCGCCAAGACTTTCGGCAGCTCCGACAACACGGTTTCTGAATTCTCCTCCGAAGGCGATGACTACAGCCACAACAATCACCATAATAAGGATGTACTCTGTGGCACCTTGTCCGGACTCATCTTCAATGAGATGTTGAAATGTTTGCTTTAGCTTTTTCATAATATACCCCCTTAAAGCCCTTATCGGTCTGGGCTGTTGATCACATTATAGTCGTTTGTTTTTTTATGGCTTTTTGTGCTTCCAGGAGGACGTGTCAGGGCGACGGGACTGGAATCACTGCGATGAACTGTTTTTAATATTAACACAAAATATTCAGAAACCAAAAATTGTTTTTTGACTGTCAACTCCATAGACAGCGCAGGACCACTTGGAAGGGCGATTTTGTTTCAGAGTGAGACAAATCAAAGTGGGATGGCCTCTTTTTACAGACTTTTTCAATTTTTTTGAGACAGTGTCCGATGACAGAGGTATGAGAAACTCTCAAAGTGGGCAGGCCATGCTTGAGTACCTACTGATTTTGGTTATCACCTTTGTCGTGATGATGGGGGTGATCTATCAATTCAACGATGCCTTTCGGCAGTGGGCTCAAGGATATTTTGGGGAGTACTTGGCCTGCATTCTTGAGACAGGGGAGCTGCCCTCCTTGGGGGCCCAAGGGGGAGTTCAGGGAATCTGTGACCAGGAGTTTGCCGAGTTCTCATTGGCCAGTGGCCGACCTCATGTAGGCCTAGGAACAGCAGGGGCTGGGGACGGCAGTGGTGCAGGGTCTGGTGGAGCTGGAGGAGAGGGGGATGGTGGTCGAAGGGAGTACATTGAGGCCGCGCGGGTGAGAGCCGGCCCGGGAGGAGATCGGGCTTCAGAGCCCGGAGGCTGGGTCTCTGATGGCCGAAGCTCCAGGCCGCGGACCATGGTGGCAGGGGCTGAGGGAGGAAAGGCCGGCCGTGATCGATACACGGGAAGCACGGGGTTTTTGTCTGCCGGCACGGGAATGTCCGACCAAGCAGGGGCCCGCCGCCGGGGGCTTCGCGGCGGTCAGATGGGTTGGGTGGAGGAGCGCAAACTGCCTGAGCAGGGTGAAAGACGGCCCATGACACCTCTTAAGCGCGAACAGGAAGAAAATCTGCGCCCGGATTTGATCAAAGTAGAGAGGGCCCCTGCTGTGGCCAAAGACAGTGAAGATATGGAGCCCTGGACTTTTGGGGTTCTGCTGCGCTTTATGCTCATCGCCTTGATTATTTTGGCGATTTTGTACTTTTTGGGTACTCAGGCTCTGCAGATTCGCAACTCCACGGATGCCAGCTAAAAGATTCTTTTACTTGTTAAGCTTTGATGTTAATGAGCATGGCCATGGTGCCTTTTAAAATTGCCTTGGCGCAGATCAACCCCACTTTGGGGGCCTTTTTAGAGAACTCCAGACTTATTTTAAGAGGGGTCAAGCGGGCCCATTCCGAGGGCTGTGATTTGGTGGTGTTTCCGGAAGCCAGTTTATTTGGCTATCATCCCATGGACCTGCTGGAAAGACAGAGCATTGTGGAAGCTCAGATGAAGGTCCTAGACAGCTTACAAAAGCAGCTGCCAAAAGGCATCGGAGTGTTTATTGGGGCCATAGTTCCAAGTGGAAAGAAAAGAGGAAAGGCGTATTACAATGCGGCTCTTTTCCTACAGCAGGGAAAAAAACCAAGGGTTTTTCCCAAGCAACTTCTTCCCACCTATGATGTGTTCGATGAGAGTCGTCATATTGAACCGGGTGAGACGGCAAAGAATATCTTTAGTTTCAAAGGTAAAAAGCTCATTGTAACCATCTGTGAAGATATTTGGGCTTGGAATAGTCCTTACTCTCCTGCTTATGCCCGCTATGGACAAAATCCTTTAGCGGAGATTCAAAGTACAGACATTGATTTGGTAGTTAACTTGAGCGCCTCCCCTTTTACCGATGAAAAACTCAAAGCCAGGCAGTTTGTTGTCGCTCAGACTGCTCGGCACTTTGGAGCACCCATGCTTTACGTCAACATGGTCGGGGGACAGGATGAGATGGTATTTGATGGGGGAAGTTATGCTGTGGATGACAAAGGGCGAACTCTTATTCAGTGTCGTCGCTTTGAGGAGGATTTCAAAGTCATTGATTTTTCCCACCTACCAAAGAGATCTGGCAAGACTGGACTTGATCAGCTGACTGAGGACCTGACCGAGCAGAGAAGACAGGCCATTGTCTTAGGGCTCAGAGATTTTGTTCGCAAAACGGGATTTCAAAGAGTTCATTTAGGACTCAGCGGGGGGGTGGATTCAGCGGTGGTGGCCTGTTTGGCTGCAGAGGCGCTGGGACCTGAGAGTGTCGCGGCTTTGACTCTGCCTGGTCCCTACACCTCAGAGGAGGGTTTAGCTGCCACCCATGAGCTTGCGAAGCGCTTGGGAATTGGCTGTTATCAGCTCCCCATTGGTGATCTTTTTGAGAGGCAAGTTGAGGCCTTGGATAAGCTTTTTGGTATGGGAAACTTTGGTCTGACCCACGAGAATTTGCAGGCCAGACAAAGAGCGCTCTTTTTAATGGCCTACGCCAACAAATATCACAGCCTGTTGCTAAACACGAGCAACAAGAGTGAGCTTGCGATGGGCTATAGCACACTTTATGGCGATCTCAGTGGGGGAATCTGTGTGATTGGGGACCTGTTAAAAAGAGAGGTCTATGATTTGGCGAGGCTGTTTCAAAGGGAAGGGGATCTGATACCTGAGTTCATTATTGATCGGCCACCCAGTGCAGAGCTTGCTGCCAATCAGAAGGATGAGGATCACCTGCCCCCCTATAGCCAATTGGATGGTGTTGTGGAGAAGTTAGTTGAGGGTCACTCCAAAGCGAGGGGAACTTTGGATCAACAGGTACTGAAAGCAATGATGGGCTCTGAGTTTAAAAGGTGGCAGGCCCCCCCTATTTTAAAGCTATCCAGCCACTCCTTTGGTCGAGGCAGACGCTTTCCCATTGCCCATCGAGCTTATTATTGAAAACTCTTTTTTATAGCAGTGAAAGCTGTTTGGGCTGGGGGATGATCTGAGGCAAGTAGAGGGGATCTCGTCCTGTGAGGGCAACTAAGTTGTCTATTGGGGGCAAGGATTCAGTGTGGCCGTTGATTTTTTCAATCATTTTTATAAAGAGCTTGGCACAGTAGGAGGCATCTTCTTCAGCTCGGTGAAATTGGCTACTTGGGATTCCGAGGTGTTGCACCAGGGTTCCCAGTCGGTAGTTCGCTAAGCCCGGATAAACTTTTTTAGCCATGGAGTAGGTGTCTAAGACCAATCCTTTGCCAGCTCGGCTCTCATACTTCTTTATATCTGCGGACAAAAACTGAGTATCAAAGACGGCATTATGAGCCACTAGGATGTCATCTCCGCAAAAATCTGCAAAGGGATCTAAGAGGCTCTCAATCTGAGGTTTGCCCATGAGCATATCATCGGTGATAAGGTTCACTCTTGAGGCCGCCTCAGGCATGGGTATACCTGGGTCTACTAGAGTCGAAAAAACAGCCTCGACTTCTCCATCGATAAAACGCACAGCTCCAATCTCAACAATCCGGTCCACTCCGGGCAATGTTCCAGTCGTCTCAAGGTCAAAAGCAATAAATCTCATGATTTTTTATACCTTAGGATCTATGATGGGTTCAACCGATGAAGTCACAAATGTTTATATTTCCAGAGGTCAAGCCACTCGATTTTTCAGGCTGTGAGACGGTTCTTGAAGTGGCTCTGAAGCATCGTCTAGAGCTGGAGCACTCTTGTGGAGGGATGGGCTCTTGCACCACCTGTCGGGTGATTGTAGAGAGTCCTGTTGAGGATCTGCCCCCACGCAGTGAGCTGGAGCAGGAAATTGCTGATATGCGGGATTTTCAACCTAAGGAACGCTTGGCCTGCCAGCTTTCTCCTCAACAGGGGCTTACTGTTCGGATTCCCTAAGAACATAAAAAGGATTGGTGTATATCCAGGGAAACCACCTTGGTCCATCCGGGAGTGGAAGGGAGGGTCGGACTTGAACTTGGATGCGATAAACTCCAGGCTTATGAATGGCAACTTCTGTCTCCACTGAATTTGAGGTCATTATGTGTTCCCCATCACGAAACAGCTGGACATCGAAGGGAACCAGAGGTTTTTGTGGCAATTGAATTCGGATTTTTAACCCGTCACTAAAGTTAATGGAACTGCCCATAGGATGACTTCGCCCCTGCCTATCAATTAAAAGCGCATTAAATCCCTTTGGATTTGCAAGGCTATCGAGGCTAATAAAAAAGTTTCCATTTCGGAGAGCAGTGGAAATTTTCTGTCGATCTCCTGCTGCATGTCCAGTGAGCTCAGAACGCAAGAGCACATGAGTCCGGGAAATATTAAACAGAGTCTCGTAACTGGGGAAGCCCAGTTGAAATCTTCTGCCCGCACGAATCTTTGCTCCAGCATCTGCTCCGGAGAAGCCCAGTGTGGGACGTTGCTGTGTCAGGCGATCCCAAAGAAGGAACTCTTGTCTCGGATGTCTAAATATACGCAAGAGTGCAAGGCGATCATTGAATGGGTAGACAAAAAGAGTCCAAAAAAAAGAGCTTCTATGGTTGAGCCAGGCCTGCTGCCATAAATGTCGCAAATTAATCACCTCTATGCCATCAAGGCCTGGGGGGAACTCTCCAGTCCATTGAAAGCGGTGCTTAAGAGGGTGGGCCAATACGAAGATTCCATATTGTTGAGAGCGGTGAGTTTGATTGAGTAAATCTGTCAAGACGACCTGGGCCCGGCCAACTCCAGTGAGGTGGTCCATTGTAGAGACATCCAAATTGAGCAGCCGTGAATTTAGATAAGAAAATTTCCCATCCAAAAAAACCAATAGCTGATTGTGATACCCTGATAGCTCTAGAGGCCGTTCATAGGTGTTTAAATCAGTGATAAATAGAAAATCCAGGTTGGAGCGCTGAGCTGCCCGGACAATGCTCTGAATATCGCTATTTCCAGTCGAAAGATGAGACTGAACATGTATGACACCGGAGTAGTCATAAAAGCCTGGAGGGTTGCGCGGGACCAGTTCGGGAGGAAGAATTCGAATTTCATGGCGATTGAGAAATAGCCCATAGATTAGGAGAAAAAAAACCCAAAAGACCAAAAACCCAAAAAAGTAGCGTTTCAAATTTGAGCTCCTGAAAGAACTTAGGGAAAGCGCAGACGTTTCGGGCGACCCAGATCGCCGGGGACTCCCAAATCCCGCCCGTTATAGATAATATTTACCGCCCCTCCATCGCTGAGTTCTACATTCAAAACTCCCTGGGCCCTCAGGCTGTGAACTTGGTCGGGCTCTAGGGAAATTTGTTGGGGACGCTGTGTTCCTATACGGAAGCTAATTTGAACCCGGTCTAGGGCCTCAAAAGTGACCTCCATGGAAGGGAGAGGGTCTGCTGGGGGGACTTCCACCTGTGGCTCCTGAACTTTTGGCTGGGAAGCTGTGGGGACAGCGGGAGAGACTGCCGCCGCGGGCTCTTCTTGAGGTGGTTTTTCCACCTGTGGGGGCTTCTCTTCTGCCTGTGGCTCTTCGACGACCTCGGCATCAGCCTCTTCCGTAGTGATCTGGGCCAATTCAGCGGGAAGCTCAGCAATTGTTGCTTCCTGTTCATACTTTTGTACAAGGCTTCGAACGAATACGATAGCTATGATAAGTACAATAATCCCAGCAACGGCCACAACCTTATTCAGGCTCACTCGGTCTGTCAGTTGAGGCAGAGGGGTCCCTGCCCAAGAGGGATCTGGCTGAGTACTTTCAATTTGAGGTTCCGCTAGAGTCGACCCCATTTCATCTTGGAAGGTCTGTAGAATAAGATCCAAGTCAATTTTTAAAAAAGCTGCGTAGGAACGAACAAATCCACGCAAAAATGTCTTGGCTGGTAAGTTCTTTAGATCCCCTTCCTCGATAGCCATCAAAATTTTGGGGCTAATTTTGGTAGCCATGGAGACCTCTGTCAGGGAGAGGTCTTGTTCGTTGCGCGCGTTTTTTAGTAATTGTCCCGTCTGCTTCATTTCAATAAATCCAACATCTGTTCAGCCTGCACCCTGTGGGATCCTTCGGGATAGAGGGAAACCATTTCTTCCAGGCGAGCGATGGCTCTTGATCTGTCCCCCATCTTTGCATAACTGAGCGCGGAATAAAAGTGGGGTTTGTCGCTTTCCAGCGATGAGCAAAGCCGAATCGCTGCATCCAAAGCCTTACCTGCCAGGTTAAACTCACCCAATTCGTAGAGTGTCTTTCCAAAAAAAAGCTGTGCTGGGCAGCTGTCCCGATTTATTTGAACGGATTTTTCCAACTGAGTGCGGGCATTTTGGTAGTCTTTTTGGCGAAAATAGGCTTCTCCCAAATTCAGTAGAGATTCGGCTGGACGGGGAAAGGTCAAGTCATTGACGGCAGTGACAAAGTGTTCCACTGCCTCATCCATTCTCTGTCCCTCCATCAGCAGCCGGCCCAAATTATTGCGCGCTTCGGTGAACCTCGGATCGATCTCAAGAGCCCGTCGAAAATGTTGCTCGGACTCTACATATCGGCCTCTTGCAAAGTAGGCCAAGGCCAAATTGTTTTGGATCTGTGGATTCCTAGGGTCTAGCTGCACCGCTGTTAGCAATTCACCCATGGCCTCAGGATAGCGATTGTTCAGTAGATGAGAAGTGCCGATTTGCATATGCAGCTCGGCCCTTTTTTGGTTTACTTCCTGATCCCGCTTTTTTTGGCTTGAGGAGCAGCCAGCAAACGAGATGACTGCGAACCATGTTAAAAAAGCAAAAATCAGAAAAGACCGTTTCTTTTTTCTCATCTCACAAAAACTTCATATCTCTTTTAGGCCTCAAAGCAGTCAGGCATTTACCAGTTCCGATTTTTCAAAAAACAAAGACAACTCCCGTTCAGCGCTTGCTGGACTATCACTTCCATGGACAGCATTTTCTCCTACGCTGTCGCCAAACTCCTTTCGGATTGTTCCGGCTTCAGCTTTTGCTGGGTCGGTTGCACCCATGATTTGACGGTTTTTCGCAACAGCATCTTCGCCACTTAAAGCCATGAGCACAACTGGGCCTGAAGTCATAAAACTAACAAGCTCACCAAAGAAAGGCCGCTCCTTGTGTTCAGCGTAAAATTCTTCGCATTGGCTTTGGCTTAAAACTGCCATCTTGGCTGCAGCGATTTTCAGACCCTGGTCTTCAAATTTTTTAATAATAGCCCCAATCGCATTCTTCTTCACGGCATTGGGCTTGATGATGCTAAAAGTGACTTCTGTAGACATTTTTTCTCCTTCATCCTTTATAAAGTTGTCTCACGTTTTAAAAATTTTGGTTAGAGGCTTCCTTTGAGTGTGCTGCCAAGATCAGCGGGACTGCGGGCAATTCTGCAGCCTGCAGCCTCCAGGGCCTCAAACTTGGCCTCGGCCGTACCCTTTCCACCACTGATAATGGCTCCGGCATGCCCCATGCGCTTTCCCTTGGGGGCCGTTGCCCCAGCAATAAAGCAGGTGACCGGCTTTTTGAACTCACGCTTGATGTACTCAGCGGCCTCTTCCTCGGCTGTTCCACCAATTTCTCCAATCATGATAACGGCTTCGGTTTCAGGGTCTGCGTTAAACATCTCAAGCACATCTATAAAGTTTGTTCCATTCACAGGGTCGCCCCCAATTCCTACACAGGAACTCTGTCCTAAACCAACCCGTGAGAGTTGCCATACAGCTTCATAGGTCAGGGTCCCCGAACGAGACAAAACCCCAACAGAGCCAGCTTTGTGAATATGACCAGGCATAATTCCAATTTTGCACTGATCAGGGGTGATCACTCCTGGGCAGTTGGGCCCTATGAGGCGGGTCTTTTTTCCTTCCATAAACCGCTTGGCCTTTACCATATCCAAGACGGGGATTCCCTCGGTGATACAAACGACCAAATCGAGCTCTGCATCCACAGCCTCCATGATGGCATCAGCCGCAAAAGGAGGGGGCACATAGACGACCGAAGCTGTGGCCCCTGTTTTTTCCACAGCCTCACGAACGGTATCAAATACAGGCAGACCCAGGTGCTGGCCTCCACCTTTGCCAGGCGTTACACCGCCCACCATTTTCGTTCCATAGGCGAGAGCCTGTTCAGAGTGAAAAGTTCCCTGAGCTCCGGTAAAGCCCTGACAGATCACCTTGGTGTCTTTATTGACGAGGATAGACATTACTGACCCCCTTTCACAGCAGTTACTATTTTTTCAGCAGCATCGGTGAGATCATCGGCAGGTGTGATGTTGAGTCCACTCTCAGCCAGAAGCTTCTTGCCCAAGTCTACATTTGTTCCCTGAAGTCTGACCACGAGAGGAACATTGAGCCCCAATTCCCGGCTGGCAGCAATCACCCCTTCGGCAATGATGTCGCACTTCATGATTCCACCAAAAATATTCACCAAAATGCCTTTCACGTTTTTGTCCTGAAGGATCAGTTTGAAGGCATTAGTGACTTTCTCCTTATTGGCTCCTCCTCCTACATCTAGAAAATTAGCCGGCTGCCCGCCATGTATTTTGATGATATCCATGGTGGCCATGGCCAAACCGGCCCCATTGACTAAGCAGCCAATATCGCCGTCGAGTTTGATAAAGGCCAAGTCGTATTTACTGGCTTCAACTTCAGCAGGGTCCTCTTCAGAGAGATCTCTTAACTCCACAATGCCGGGATGCCTGTACAGAGAGTTGGAGTCAAAGTTGAGTTTAGCGTCTAGGGTGATCACTTCTCCTTCCTTTGTCTCAACAAGGGGGTTGATTTCAGCCATTGAGCAGTCGGTGTCGACAAAAGCCTGATACAGGGACATGAAGGACTTGACAGCCTTACTTACAACTTTGTCTTTCATGCCGATGGCAAAGGCCAGTTGTCGGGCCTGAAAGGGCATTAAGCCCACTGCGGGATCAATCACAACCTTATGGATCAGATGGGGCGTCTTCTCAGCCACTTCCTCAATATCCATCCCGCCCTCAGAGCTTGCCATCATTGTCACCCGTCCAAAGGCACGATCCACTAAGACGGCAACGTAGTACTCTTTAAGAATATTGCAGCCCTCTTCAATAAGGACCTTTCCCACCTCTTTGCCCTCGGGCCCAGTTTGAGGAGTCACCAAAGTCATTCCGATCATCTGTTTTGTCAGCTCACCGGCTTCCTCAGGAGATTTTGCAATCTTAACTCCTCCACCTTTTCCCCGACCTCCAGCGTGAATCTGAGCTTTTACAACCCAAACATTGCCTCCCATTGTCTTAGAGGCAGAGATAGCTTGTTCGGGGCTGTCCACGACCTGACCCTTTAGTGTCACCACACCATACTTTCGCAACAGTTCTTTTGCCTGATACTCGTGAATATTCATTTTAAACCTCTAATTTTCTTAAAGCTTCAACAAGTTCTTTGACCGCTGAGATGGAGTGGTCCAATCCAGCCCTCTCCTTTTCATTGAGTTGAAGTTCAATGACCTGCTCAAGGCCTCTTCCACCCAATTTACAGAGAACGCCAATAAACAAATCCTTAACACCATACTCTCCTTGCAAAAAAGCAGCGCAGGGGAGGATGCGGTTTTGATCCCTTAAAATAGCTTCGGCCATTTGCACTGAGGAGGCGGCAGGGGCGTAATAGGCCGAGCCAGTTTTTAAAAGGCCAACAATCTCAGCCCCTCCCTTTCTGGTGCGATCCACCAAGGCCTCAATACGCTCTTCGGAGAGCATCTCGGTGAGAGGAACTCCGCCGACTGAGCAGTGTCTGGGCATGGGAACCATGGTGTCTCCGTGACCCCCTAAGACAAAAGCGTGAACGTCTTTAACGCTAACTTTGCACTCCTCGGCGACGAAAGCCTTAAATCGGGCACTGTCAAGGACGCCGGCCATTCCAATCACTCGATGGCTTGGAAAGCCCAAGGTTTCTTTAGCGACGAAGGCCATGGCATCCAGAGGGTTGCTGACAACAATAACAATAGCGTTGGGAGAGTACTCTTTAATTCCCAGGCAAACGTCCTTCATGATTTTAGCATTGGTGCTGAGAAGATCGTCTCGGCTCATGCCGGGTTTACGTGGGAGTCCAGCGGTAATGATAACCACATCTGAATTGGCAGTGTCTTTGTAGTCGGCCGTTCCCTGCACCCGGGCATCGAAGTGCTCCACGGGAGATGCCTGAAAGAGGTCAAGGGCCTTTCCCTGGGCAGCGCCTTCGTTGATATCCACCAAGACCACATCGCCAAGCTCCTTGGCTGCAGCCCAGTGAGCGCATGTGGAACCGACAAAACCAGCCCCGATAACGGACAACTTCTTTCTCTTGTGCTCCATAAACTCCTTTGCCTTTCCTTGTTGAGAGAGCCTGTGGCCCTGATTCTACTGACATCCTGACGTAATGCTTCACCTTTTCCTATCTATATATATGTGTTGCCTGGGTTCGTCACTCCGGTAGAATAAAATCGAGTGGGGTTTTGCGCCGTGGCATCTACAGCAATTAGACTCAAAGAAGTTGGTTTTCAGGTGGGGGCAGTCCCCGTTTTGCGGCAAATTTCTCTGCAGCTGGAGAAGGGTCTAAAGCTAGTCCTTATTGGGCCCAGTGGATCGGGAAAATCGGTTCTTCTAAAGCTGATTGCTGGACTGATAGAGCCATCTGAGGGGGAGGTTTGGGTCAGTGGAGTCAACATCCATCAATGCACTCCCCAGGAGAGGGAGTCTTTGAGTTTGCGCATGGGGATGCTGTTTCAGCGCAATGCTCTTTTTGACTCCTTGACGGTGGGGGAAAATGTGGCCTTTCCCCTTCGTGAAGTCAAAGGGCTCTCTGAAGCCGAGATCCGGCAAAAGGTGGAGTACTTCCTCCAGGCCGTTGGTCTTGAGGCATCGGTCAACCTCTATCCAAGTGAAATAAGCGGAGGAATGCAAAAGCGCTTGGGAATCGCCCGCGCCCTGGCCCTCGACCCAGAAATTATTCTCTATGATGACCCCACTGCAGGCCTAGATCCCATTACCAGTCGTAAGATCATTGATCTTATCTGTGACTTGCAGAGGGAGAAATCCTCAACTCTTATTGCGGTCACAAACGACATGGCGAGAGCCTACCAACTGGCAGATCAGATTGCCCTTGTTGAAGGAGGAGGGGTGAGTCTTTCCGGCACTGTGGAGGAAACAAAAAGACACCCCGACCCCAGAGTTCAGCAGTTTATTCGAGGACAGCTCCAGGGCCCTCTGACTGAAGGAGCCGAAGAATGATTCGGTTTGAGGGCGTAAAAAAGAGCTTTGGAACTAAAGAGGTATTAAAAGGGATTACTTTTTCCATCGCCAAGGGAGAGATCCTGTTTATCTTAGGGACCTCGGGTACGGGAAAGTCGGTTCTTTTAAAGAATCTTGTGGGCTTGATGCGACCCACGAGCGGCAAAATATGGATCAACGACCAGGAAGTTTCCTCCCTGACCGAGCAGGAGTATCTGGCTGTGCGCAAAAAGTGTGGCATGGTATTTCAACATCCGGCTTTGTTTGATTCTTTGTCTATTTTTGAAAATGTAGCCTTTGGCTTGCGGCGCCACTGGCCCAATCTCTCAGAGTCTGAGGTCGAGAGTCGGGTCAAAGAATGTCTGAACTTAGTTCATTTAAATGGAATTGAGACCAAGCTCCCTCAGGAGATCTCTTACGGAATGCAAAAAAGAGTGAGTCTAGCAAGAACACTCGCCGTTGGTCCAGAGATCCTTCTATTTGATGAACCCACCACGGGATTGGATCCGATCACCACAAACGCCGTCAACCAGCTGATTCTCGAGTTATCCAGAAGGCTGCAGACTACTTCTATTGTAGTTTCCCATGATATGCATTGTGCTCTAGATATTGCTGATCGAATTATTGTTCTCGATCAAGGTCATATTGTGGAACAAGGTAATGTGGAACATCTTAAAAAGAGCCCTCATCCACTGGTCAGAGACTTTCTTGAGGAGGCCTTAAGTGCTGAAGGTGCTTAAGGATATTGTCGAAGATATTGGCGGGGGAGTGCTATTTATGCGTGAAGTTCTCGCCGTAGCCCTATTCTATCCTTGCAGTTTCCGATCCATTAGTGAGCAGATTGTCAAGGTCACTGAGCAGAGTTGGTTCACCACTGCCGTGGCGGGTTTTTTTGTAGGTGCTATTATGACTGTCCAGTTCACTATGCAGGTCCAGCAATTCGGTGCTCTTGGGTATCTTGGGGGCTTGGCAACAAGTGGAACGATCCGAGAGGTGGGGCCCTTATTGATTGCCTTTATGCTCAGTGGAAAAGTTGGAGCTTTTACCTCAGCGGAGCTTGGAACCATGCGGGTCACAGAACAAATAGATGCTGTTCGCTGCCTTGGGGCAAATCCCATTCAAGAAATCATTTTGCCGCGTTGGGTGGGTATAGTTTGTTCGAGTTTTTTTTTACTGGCCGTGGGGCTCTTGATGTCCATTGGTGGTGGACTGTTGATGGGGCTGTATTTTTCAGGGATTTCGGCACAAGAGTATCTTCGTCACATTCCAACAATAGTGACCTCTTTTTCCATATTCAGCGGACTATTCAAATGTCTAGTCTTTGCCATGGTGCTGGCGAGCATTTGCACTTACAAGGGTTACACGGCAAGCGGTGGAGCCAGGGGGGTGGGTAAGGCTGTGGTGAACACAGCTGTGGCTACGATGGTGGCCATTGTGATTGCAGACTGGGTGACAAGTGTCTTCAGTGAAGTAGCTCTTAGAATCTATATGGGAGAGTAGTTTGGTTACGGCTTTAGGTCAGAGAATTATCTTTAGTTTTTCTCATGTTTGGGGAGTGTTGAGCCTCCTGGCCTTTGCCCTTTGGGCTGCGGTGACTCCTCCCATAAGGGTGCGGGAAACTGTTCAACAGCTCAGTTTTGTGATTTGGGGAAGTGCACCCGTAGTGCTTCTATCCGTTAGTTTTGCAGCCGCGGTGACCATTATGGAGGCCTCTTTCCATATGAAGATTGTAGTGCAAAACGACTCTCTAGTGCCGGGCTTTGCAGCTCTTTTGATATTGAGAGAGTTAGGAGTCGTAGTGACAGCCTTACTCGTCACCTCAAGAGTGGGAGCGGGCTATGCGGCAGAAGTGGCCTCTATGCAGGTGACTGAGCAAATAGATGCACTTAAAATGTTAGGGATTCACCCAGTTCGCTACCTTTTGGTCCCAAGACTTTATGCCAGTATTCTTGGAGTGATGGTCTTAACTGTCCTTGCCAATATGGTCTGTATCTATGTTGCAATGCTGGTGAGTCAGTGGAGTTTGGGTTACTCTAGTGGCAGCTTCCTAATGGCAATGAGGGCGTTTGTAACATTTCAGGATTTGGTGTTTTCCGTTATTAAAGCGGGCTTTTTTGGGGCTGTGATTCCCTTATTTAGCCTGTATTTTGGGCTGCGCTGCCAGGCCGGAGCGGAGGGAGTAGGAGTTGCTACCACAAATAGTGTGGTAGCAACTTCAGTGACGATAATTATGATGGATTTTGTTTTATCTTATATTTTTTCATACTTTTACTGATTTAAAGTGAGGGCAAAATATGAAGGCGGAATTTAAAGTCGGTATCATGTTTATTGTTGCCGTTATCTTGGTGGTGGGCTTTGCCTATAGTTTAGGGGCGATCAATCCCTTTGCTCGGACCTATGATCTCAATTTGGCCTATAATTTTGCTGGAGGCATTGAGGTGGGCTCACCCGTAAGAGTCATGGGAATTCGAGTTGGTCGAGTTAAGGAGATCGTTTTTGAACCCGAACAGACAATGCCCACGGGAGAAGAGGTCAAACTGAGGATCAAAGTTTCCATAGATCGCCAGGCTTGGCCGACAGTGACTGAGGGAAGCCGCTTTTTTATCAATTTGGCTGGAGTCATTGGAGAGAAGTTTATTGAAATCACGCCGGGTCCAGCTGGAGCTCCAACATTTACCCCGGGGTCTTTGGTGAGAGGTGAGGATCCGCCCAGAATTGATCAGTTAATTTCCCAGAGCTATGGCCTAGCTGGCAAGATCATAGAGTTCGTTGAGCAGAATGAGGGATCCATTGTGGACACCATCGAGACCATCAACAAGCTTGTGGTGAATTTAAATCAGGTCCTCAAGCAAATTGAAAAGACCACGGACAATAGAGAAATTATGGATATGATCAAAAACATCAACACCATCACCCAAGATATGGCCTATTTCACCCAGGCTCTACGCTCCAAAAAAGGGGAGGATACAGTCCAGCTTCTCCATGAGTTGCTCTGGCGTCTGAAGCCTTTGGACCAAGAAGCTATCAAGAAGTTCTTCCAACAAGAGGGGATACGAGCTCGGCTCTTCTAATAAAAAACCCCCGGCCAGGGCCAGGGGTTCATCGGTTTCTCTCAATCTATGAGTGAAACTTACTTCTTCTTGCGAGATACTTTCTTAGCAGCCTTCTTCACAGTAGAGCCGGCTTTCTTGGTGGCCTTCTTTACAGCCTTTTTAGCCTTTTTTACTACTTTTTTAGCAGCTTTTTTAGCAGTAGTGGCCTTTTTTGTAGCCTTCTTAGTGGCCTTTTTTGTAGCCTTCTTAGCAGTCTTCTTTACTGCTTTTTTCTTTTTTGCCATTTTGTCTCCTCCTCGGATGAGTTATCAATGTTGTTGAACATTGTTGCTTGCACTTACAAGTGTACCTGCGTGACTCCTATCGTCAATAGAAAAAAATAACTTGAGCACTTTTTTTGCAAATTTTCGCGACGAGGGAGTCGTGATGGTTTTAATTGGTTTATTGAGTTCGGTTTTCGGATTTGTGTTCGTGGTTCGGACACTTCGTCAGTGGCAATCTCAAGCATTGCTTTCGAAGGAAGTGCTGACAAAATTTGGCACCACCTATTATCTGATTTTGATCCTGTCCCATGG
Source organism: Bdellovibrionales bacterium (assembly GCA_007128005.1). Classification (GTDB taxonomy): domain Bacteria; phylum Bdellovibrionota; class Bdellovibrionia; order Bdellovibrionales; family UBA1609; genus SKYF01. Next base: position 25,842 of record SKYF01000104.1, on the reverse strand, counting down.
GCTTTCAGATTCTATTTTTTGGATCACTCTGAATGCCTTTACTCCGGTCTTTGTCTTTTACCAGGCGGAGTTTTTTATTCACCTGCGATGTCGTAGAAAGCTCTCCCATGGCCTTTTTCCGCTGGTTCAGGAGACGATTTTATCTATGAAAATGGGCAGTGGTTTTCGCTCCGCTTTTCAAAAGGCAATTGAAAGAAGTGAAGACATTTACTTTAGGAAAAAGCTAGGTGATTTGATGCAGTCTGTGGTTTTTTCACAACAGGTGACAGAGGGCCAGAGCGTTTTTCCAAGAGGGTCATTGGGAGAATGGTGTCGAGAGTTTAGAAAAATCGATCAGCAGGGGCATCGAGCTGTGGAGCGCTTGGAGAATCTGCGACGGAAGCTGCAGATCGAGAATGACTTTCGACGAAGGTCCGGCCAACTGCTGGCCCAACTCCACTTGCAGTCCGGTTTGCTGGCGCTGCTTTACCTATTTCTCATGGTGTTTGTGATGGCTCAATTTGGTTTTCTCAGCAACTGGAAGCTGATTCTCCTGTCCTTCACATTGTTCCTTATAGGTCTTGTCTTAAGTTACCTCTTGGGAGGGAAGATAAAATGGAAGGTTTAGCTCCCCCGTTGGCCTGTCTTTTAGAAGTGCGATTGGGACTTGAGAATGGAGCATCGGTGAACCGAGCTCTGGTTGATTACCTGGGGGAAGCCCAAGGAGATTTTGCAGATGAATTAAGACAGTGGCGAATTCTCTATGAACAAGGAGTATCCACTGAGGGTTTTATTGCTCGCCAGCAGAGTTCTTACCGTAGAGCTCTATTTAGCCTTTTTGAACGGGGACTCCGGGGCGAGCCCATATTGAGTGGCCTTAATGATTTGGAGAAGGAGATGGTGGAGGCCTGTCGGGATCAATTGGAGCTTCACCTCCGGAGGCTGCCCATCTTGGGTTTGATTCCCCTGATGCTCTTTCAGGCACCAGCCTTATTGCTGTTGTTATTTGGACCGATACTGACAGATCTACTTGGGAGGCTCGCAGAATGAAGGAAAATCGTAGGAAGGGCAAGGGTGGGCTTGATGTTCCCAGGACAGTTGTTGCTGTGCTTGGGCTTCTTTGCTGGTGTTTGGGGATAAATGTGGCTCACGCGGAGAGGGCAGAGAGGGCGGAGGCTTTCAATTGGAGAGAATTCGTTCGGGCAAGCTCCGAACAGGAGCTGGATCTCATCCTAAAAGGCCAAATTCAAAATGAAAAGTTGAAGGCTTTGTGTGCCAGGCAAATCGAGCTGGGGCATTTGCCAGAGGCCTGCTTTGCCCCCTCATTGTGGGGCTCCTGGTCCACTGCGCGACGAGCTTATCTGAATGAGCTTTGCAGGGGGGCTGTCGGAGAAATTCTAGACCTATCCGTGCTGGAAGAGATCTCCCGCAATAGACAGTTGAGTGCTGAGTGTCATAAGGCAATTGGTCAGAGAATAGACCGTCGTAAATATCAGATCCAGGGGTCTTGATAGGGGCCCATGCTCTGCCTGATCTTGGCTTAATTATTGAATAGGATCATTGTATGGATGATTTTTTGCGGGGTCGCCCGTTGACCTATCAGTTAGTTAAGACAATTGGCCAGGGCTCTAGTGCTCGTGTCTATGAGGCTTATAGGCAAGATGCCATGAGTGGTTTTAGGCAGCGAGTGGCCCTTAAGTTTCTTCATTCTAAGAATGAAGTCGAAAAATTGAGACAAGAGTTCAGTTCACTCTGTCGTGTTCAATCACCCCACTGCGTTCGCCTTTTGTCTTTTGAGCAGTTAGAGGGGCGGCCTGTCCTGGTGCTGGAGTTTGTAGATGGAGTTACCCTGTCTCAGCTAATTCAGCACTGCCATCTCAGCCGCGCGCTGGCTGCTGAAATAGTGGCCCAGATCCAAAGGGGCTTGCGAGATTTGCAAAAGGTGTCGCTGTGTCATGGAGACCTCAGTGTGGACAATGTGCTCGTGGACATCCAGGGTCAAGTAAGGTTGATTGACTTTGGACTGGCTAACTTTAGTGATCGCTGCAACCAGATGACACCCATGTTTGCGGCTCCAGAAGTGCTTAAGGGAAAGACTATGAGCTTGGCTGCAGACTTGTTTGCTCTCGGGATTCTTGAGGGGCTAATGCTCAGAAAGTGGTCCCTTGAGGGGCTTCATGAGTGGAATCCAGGTCGTTATTGTCAACGGGGTCACAGTTACCTTGCTCCAGAACCTCAAAATAGAACTTGGCGTCAACTAAAGCCCTCTCAACACAGCCAAAGAGGATTGGCTGAAAAGGTGGCAAAGGTCAAAAAGCATCTGGCTCAATCGGGTCAACACACCATGGTTTGTCCTTCTGCGGGATTGGTTCCCGCTTTCAGGTTGAAGAAAGCTCGGCCCCTATTGAGCAGGTCAGCCATCCTAGGCATGGTGCTCGCAAGCCTAGTTTGGCTGTCGGGGTCTTCGCCCCAGTCTTCGGCTCATGTACAAGCTCAGATTCCCAGCTTTATTGAAATTCGCAGTTTGAACTGGCTGTGGTATCGCCTCGAGCCTCTGGGTAAAAAAGATGTGAGAAGGCTTCAGGGCTACAGCCCCCTTGGACCCACGACGGTTGCCCCTGGCAGATACCAGCTCCACTATCGAACCGCCCAAGGCGAGGGCAGTCTGGCTTTGACTATTCTTCCGGGTGAAAATAAGGTTTTACAGGAGGCGAATTTCGCAGGGGAGTAGGTATGGATTGGCTACAGGCTGTGATTTTGGGAATTCTTCAGGGGATAACGGAATTTCTGCCCATTTCCAGCTCTGGTCATTTGGTGGTCTTACAGAGCTGGTTGGGGATTGAAGAGCATGATCTGGCCTTTGACCTGGTCGCCCATCTGGGAACCTTGCTCTCTGTTTTGACAGTGTATCATCGGTTGGTTCGTCGCCTCACTATCGAAGCCTTAAGCTTTCCCTTGAAACGAAAGATGACTCCAGAGATCCAGCTTATGGGGCTGGTATTTATAGCATCCCTGCCAACAGCCTTAATGGGCTTTTTTTTCAAGGATTTTTATACAGGGCTTTTTTCAAGTCTCAGAGCCGTTGGGTTTTTATTTATTCTCACGGGGGGGCTGTTGCTTTTGACTCGTGGCAAAGGGGGCGATGACTCCCGCTTGGAACTGGACAATCTGCAAGGCCTTTCCCTGATCACGTGGAAAAAGGCTCTGCTGATTGGTGTGGCTCAAGGAGTGTCGATTGCCCCAGGAATCAGTCGATCAGGAGCTACCATTGCCACAGCCCTTTTGGCCGGTTTGCCCAAAAACACTGCGGCGATGTTTAGTTTTATGATGGCGATCCCAGCAATTTTGGGGGCCAGTTTTCTAGAGCTCAAGGATGTGGACTGGACGCAGGTTTCAGCTTCAGCTCTTTTTGTAGGCTTTATTGTCTCCTATGTCTCAGCCCTGGTCGGCCTAAAAGTGATTTTGCATGTGGTTCGCAAAGGACGGCTAGAGCTGTTTACGGGATATCTCTGGTTGCTAGGAATCGTTGTTGTGATCTGGAGTTTTTAACAGTAATAGAGGAGGGGGAAAACATGGAGGAATCATTATTGGGCGATCAGCTCATCACTTTGGAAAAGTTAGTGGATGAGTTGATCAAAGATGAGCCGCAAGAGGATGTCATTCAAGCAATGATGGCCGAGACAGGAATTCCCTACTGTGAGGATCCAGTGGATCGGATCAACAGGGTGTTGAGGGCTCTGCACTTTAGTGGCTCCGACAAAGCAATTAAGTAAGCCCACTCGAAATATTGGAGGCGAAAAATGGCAAGGGAAAAGAGCTCGGACTGGAGCCCTGAAGAATTTGGATTTGAAACCAGGGCTATCCACGCAGGCCAAAGGCCAGACCCGGTCACGGGGGCAATTATGACCCCTGTTTACTTAAGCACCACCTTTGTTCAAGAGTCTCCTGGAGTTCATAAGGGCTATGAGTACAGCCGTACTTCTAATCCCACACGGAGGGCCTTTGAGGACTGTCTGGCCAGTCTGGAGGGGGGAGTTCAGGGCTTTGCCTTTGCCTCGGGTTGTGCCGCCACCAGCACGGTCATGCACCTCCTGCAAGCTGGAGATCATGTGGTGGCCAATGACGATATGTATGGAGGGACCTTTAGAATTTTTGATAAGGTCTTCACTAAACAGGGACTTGAATTTTCCTATGTCGACCTCACTCAGACTGAGAGTTTGGCCTCAGCACTCAAGCCCAATACCCGTCTGATCTGGCTTGAGACTCCCACCAACCCTATGTTGAAATTGGTGGATATTCGGGCCATCTGTGAGCAGGCCAGGGCCAAGGGCATTTTGGTGGTAGTCGATAACACTTTTATGAGCCCCTATTTTCAGCGTCCCATAGAGTTTGGGGCCGATCTCGTCGTCCACTCCACCACCAAGTACATCAATGGACATAGTGATGTGGTGGGTGGAGCCATTGTGGCGGCACAGGCCGAGTTAGCAGAAAAAATTGCCTTTCTCAGCAACGCTCTGGGGCCCGTGGCCTCTACCATGGATTCCTTTTTGTCTTTGCGTAGCCTCAAGACCCTTGCTGTTCGCATGAGAGCCCACCAAGACAATGCCCAGGCTGTGGCTCGGTTTCTTGAGAAACACCCCCAAGTGGAGAAGGTGATCTATCCAGGGCTGGCCAGTCATCCTCAACACAAATTGGCTCAAGAGCAGATGAAGGGATTTGGGGGCATGGTCACCTTTTACATTAAAGGAGGCCTACCCAAGGCCCGCCGCTTCTTAGAAAGCCTCCAGGTTTTTGCCTTGGCAGAGAGTTTGGGAGGAGTGGAGTCCTTGGTTGAGCACCCAGCCATTATGACCCACGCGAGCATCCCCCCAGAGATCCGGGCTCAACTGGGCATTGATGACGGGTTGATTCGTCTCAGCGTGGGGATTGAGGACCAAAAGGACCTGATTTCCGACCTGGAGCAAGCTCTTAAATAGTAGGAAAGTGGTGGCTCGGGACGGAATTGAACCGCCGACACAAGGATTTTCAGTCCTCTGCTCTACCGACTGAGCTACCGAGCCTTGATGCAAAGAAAACGAAGGACTTAGTTATTCTGGGGCTGTGCGGTCTGTCAAACTTCAAAAGCAACCCAATGCATTGCGCTTTTCTAGGGCAAAAATGCGCTTTGCGTCTTTTGCTGATTTGACATAGAAGGTCCAGGTGATGATCCCTGAAAAGCTCCTAAATTCTGTCAAAGAGAACCCCTTTCTTTTGGCTCCTATGGCCGGGATCACCGATGCGGCTTTCCGCTCTTTTATGCGGGAGCTCGGCTGTGGGGTGGTGGTCACTGAGCTGGTGTCTGCCACAGGCTTGAAGTTCAGCAGTGAGAAAACTCGCAAATTGATGGAGTTTGATGAATCGCAGCACCCAGTGGGAATTCAGATTTTTGGGGAGGATCTGGACTCATTGGACTATGCGGCGCGAGTGGTTGAGCAGATGGGGGCGGATTTTGTCGATCTCAATTTTGGCTGTCCCGTGCCCAAGGTGGTTAAGCGGGGAGCAGGGGCAGCTTTATTGAGGGATTTAAAGGCCCTGCAGCAGGTTCTGAGGGTGGTAAAATCCGCAGTTTCCATTCCAGTGACAATCAAGGTGCGCACGGGCTGGGATGAGGCCAGCCGCAATGCTGAACAGGTGGCCCAAGTGGCCGCAGATGAGGGAATCACCTGGATGGCCATTCATGGACGAACCAGGGCACAGGGGTATTCAGGGCAGGCGGATTGGGATTACATTGGCCGTGTTGTCCAAGAGAGCCCCATCCCCATTATTGGCAATGGGGACCTCACTTCTGCCACCAAAGCTCAACAGGCTCTAAGTAAAAGTGGCTGCTTAGGGGTGATGATTGGCCGGGGCTGCCTTAAGAACCCATGGATCTTTCGCCAGGCGATGGGTAAGGATCAGGAAAAGGACTTTAAGCTGTTACTGGAGAGGCTTTTTTACCACCTTGAGCGACGCTATGAGGACAGGCTGGTTTTTTTGCAGGTGAAGAAGTTCGCCGCCTGGTATTCGGCAGGTTATCCAGACTCGGCAAGGTTTCGCAGACAGCTATTTGAGCTTAAGGACAAGGATCAACTTAAGGCAGAGGTCTTTGAGTTTTTTGCCTTGATGCAGAGATTGCCCCAGACGGATACCAGTCATGAGCCCTTTTTAATGGGCGGACACGGCTAACCGGGCTTGCCTTTGAATCCAGCTCGGACCATCATGGTCTGTATGCAAGCTGCAGTTGAGGCCAGGTCCTTAGAAAAAAAATATGGCAATAAAACTGTTGTGAACAAAATCGATCTCTTTGTTCCCAGGGGAGAGTGTTTTGGCATCCTAGGGCCCAATGGAGCTGGAAAAACTTCTACCTTAAGAATGCTCTACGGAATGAATCGCATCACTTCAGGGGAGCTCTTTGTTTTGGGCCTCAATGTGCGCACCCATTTGAAGGTGATAAAATCCAAAATAGGTATTGTTCCGCAAATGGATGGATTGGATCACGACTTTACTGTGATGGATAATCTGCTAGTTTTTGCCAGATTTGTGGGTTTAAAGCAGAAGCAAGCTCGCCTCAGGGCCCTTGAGCTGCTGCGCCTGATGCAGCTGGAAGAGTACAAGGATCACTCGGTGGAAGTCTTAAGCGGAGGAATGAAGAGGCGACTTGTCATTGCCCGGGCTCTATTAAATGAACCAGAGCTACTGATTCTAGATGAGCCCACCACAGGCCTAGATCCTCAGGCCAGGCAGTGGATTTGGCATTCTTTGGAGCAGCTAAAAAGGGCAGGCCGCAGCCTGATCTTAACAACTCACTATATGGAAGAGGCCGAGGTCCTTTGTGATCGCTTGGTGATTATGGATAGGGGACAAATTCTCTGCGAAGGGCACCCCAAGGACCTCATTGAAGAGCACATAGGCCGAGAAGTCGTCGAGTTTGAGGTTGCGCCAGAAGATTTGAATTATTTTGTTAAAAAGGTTCGCGACCAATATCGCTACCAAGTGATCAATAGAAAGATACAGCTATTTATTGGGGAGGATCAGGATGGGCGCGAAGCGGCACAACTGGTCAACACCAGCAGCATTCGAATTCGGCGGGCCGCTCTCAACGATGTGTTTCTAAAGCTCTCAGGTCATGAACTGAGGGATCAGTAATGGGATTGACCCTGCTCACAGATCTCTTTTATGTGCCAAAACTCGGGCGGGGAGCCTGGTGTGTGTGGCAGAGGAACTTTCTTTATTTTAGGTACAGTATTTGGGTTTCCCTGCTGTGGGTGATAGTCGAGCCCATTCTTTACCTCTTGGCGATTGGCTATGGACTGGGAACCTTAGTCGGGGATGTTCAAGGGGTATCTTATCTGGAGTTTTTCACTCCTGCCCTGATGGTCATTTCGGCTATGCTTGTGGTTTTCTTTGAGTCCACTTACTCCACCTATACAAAACTGACTCGGCAAAAGACTTTTGACACTGTTCTACTGACTTCCATCGGACCCGACGAAGTTGCTCTGGGTGAAATTCTATGGGCCGCTTCAAAGGGCTTGCTGAGCGCCTCTGGGGTCGCACTTGTCGCCTGGTCTCAAGGTCTTATTCGTCCGGAGCACATTGTGCCCTCTCTGGCTGTGGTGGCTTTGATGTGCTGGGTGTTTGCAAGCATAGGGGTGATTTTTACTTCTACAGCTCGCAACTATGATTGGTTTCTCTATGCTCAGACCATTTTCATTATGCCGATGTATCTTTTTGCTGGGACCTATTTTCCATTAGGGGTCCTTCCCGAACTGGTTCAGAAGATAGCTTTGTTTTTGCCTCTGACCCATGCGGTGATGGCTGTAAGATCCATAGTTAGTGGAGAGGTGCAGGCGAGCCTGTTTTTGAATTTGGCAGTTCTATTTGTCATGGCGGTCTTTACCACCAACTATGCAGTTGCTCGAATGCGCGCCAAATTAGTCACTTGATAGTGACTGGCGCGAAACCGCCAGTCACTTTCGCGCCAGTCACTAGATAAGGCTTTGGTTTTTGCTCCATTCCACGCTCTCTTGGATAGCTACGTTGGCGGGGCGGGCTCGGAAGTCCAGTTGAGTTTGTGCCTTGCTGGAATCAAACCAGTGAAACAAAGTGGAGGTCCAGGCCGTCTCACGATTGATGGGGCCCTTAAGGCCAAAGCGCTCAAGGGCATTTCCGACTCCCCCTAAAGAGTGAACAACAGGGTTGGGGAGATAAATAGACGGAGGTTTGACTTCAGCGTACAAAGCTATGCGCTGAAAGAGGTCTTTAATGAGGAGGTTTTCCCCGGCTAAAATATAGCGCTCCCCCGTTTGACCTCTTTTCCAGGCAGAGATTGTGCCTTCAATAACATCCTGAATGTGCACCACATTGACTCCTCCGGAGGTGTAAAAAGGGAATTTTCCCCGAGCCACTTTGAGCTGAACCCCTCTACTGCCCTTTTTTGAGTCTTCCGCTCCATAAATAGTGGAGGGATTAACGATCACCGCATTTAGATCCCTGTCTGAAACAGCACGAAGCACCAGCTGCTCTGCCTGGTGCTTTGTTTCAAAATAGCCGAGGTTGAGGTGGCCCAGGTTATAATCAGAGCTTTCGTTTAAGATGTGATCTGAAGAGAAGCTGGCCCCCACTGCCACTACGGAGCTAAAGTGAAGAAGGCGCTTTACTTTCGTTTTGAGGCAGGCCTCCACAACGGCAGCAGTGCCCTTCACATTGGCTGTATGCATAGCAGGATACATGGATTGGCTATAGCCCACCAGCCCAGCCAAATGAAAGACACTGTGGCAGTCTTTCATGGCATGGCTCAAAGCAGCGATGTCGGTGATTGCTCCATAGTGCTCTTCAACCTGAAGTTCTTGAAACTCTGCTAGAGGTTCAGAGCTCCGTCTGTAGACTGCAATTTGAACTCCCGCTTGTGCCAGCGTTCGCAGCAGCCACATACCCACGAATCCTGTTGCCCCCGTGATTAAAACCTTCACAATCACCCCATGACAGTTAAGATAAACTATGGGTATTCTTTAGCATGAGCTGAGGTCGATAGCCAGAGCTGGAAGTGAGGGGCCGATATGGATATTTCAACTCTTATTGGTATTTTGTTGGGGTTTGGAGGGATTTTAATTGGCAATGCCATTGAAGGGGGACACTTCAACTCCCTGACACAGTTTACGGCAGCGCTGATTGTATTTGGAGGCACCTTTGGGGCTACTATGATCTCCAATTCGATGGATGAGTTTAAGCGGGGTATGCGAATGCTCTCTTTGGCCTTTCATGCGGAGCCTGAGGGCCAAAGGCAGAAACTGGCTCAAGATATTGTACGGCTGACTCAGTTGGCCCGTCGCGAGACCCTTCTTTCCATCGAAAAGGAGATCTCCAAGCAATCCAACCAATTTTTGAAGACCATGTTGAGAATGACTGTGGATGGAGTCGATGCCAAAACTCTGCGCAGCGTCTTCGAGCATCAGATTGAGGTGGACGAAAGACGACGCCTTTCTGGAGCCAAGGTGTGGGCAGATGCCGGCGGATTTGCCCCGACCATTGGCATCTTGGGAGCCGTGTTGGGCTTGATTCATGTGATGGCCAATCTTGTAGACACTTCCGCTTTAGGAAAGGGAATTGCCGTCGCCTTTGTTGCGACTATCTATGGGGTGGGATCGGCCAATCTGTTCTTTTTACCTGTGGCCAACAAGATCAAGCGAAGAATTCAAAGGGAGAGTGAAGAGAAGGAAATGATCCTTGAGGGGGTGGTTGCTCTGGCTTCGGGTATGGGCGCCGTTGTGGTAGAAGAGAAGATGAAAGGCTATCTAGAATGAGAAGGCGCAGAGAGGAAGAGTCTGAGCACGAGGACAGGGAGCGCTGGCTTGTCTCCTATGCGGACTTTATAACCTTAATGTTTGCTTTTTTTGTTGTCCTCTATGCCACATCTGAGAAGAATTTAGGTAGAGCCGAGGAGTTTCAGGAATCTATTAACAAATATCTGATAAAGGTGGCAGGAGGAGTAGGTGTGGGGGGAGCTCCTCAGACAGCCTATCAAGCCCAGGAGTTGGACACTGCGATTGAGCCTCCATTGCCCACCTATCCCCGTGCCAGCCCTGCCGCACGCCAGGCCCAAAGGCAGATGGAAATTTTTATCGAGTCAGAGCTGTCTCGGGAAGATATAGAGGCGGGGATATTGGATATTGCCTTGGATGACTATGGCGTTCGACTTTCCCTTTCGAGCCTGTACCTTTTTGAGAGGGAAAGTGCGCAATTTAACCCAGAAGCTCTAGGCCTACTCAACCGGATGGCATCCATGTTAAGGCGACTGGATCGGAAAATGATCGTCGAGAGCCACACTGGCTCCGAACCCCTGAAGACTTCCAGATATCCAAGTCATTGGGAGTTGAGTTCAGCGCGAGCCACAAGCCTCATTCGCTACTTAGCTCGAGTTCACCAGTTTGAGGAGTCAGATCTCATTGCCGTTTCCTATGGCTCGCAAAGGCCTTTAAAGCCTGGTTCTGGGCCAGAGAGCGAGAGACTCAATAACCGCCTGGACTTGCTCATCTTGACGGATGACTCACCTCTGTAGTCTGGCGGGCTTTAGTATCTACTCTCGGACAATGGTGACTTTCTTTATCACCACATCAGTGAGGGGCTTGTCATTGCCCCTTTGACGGGGCACTTGAGCCACTTTTCTCACGACATCCATTCCCTCAACCACCTGGCCGAAGACGGAGTGTCTCTTGTTCAAATGCGGGGTTTCCCCCAAAGTGATGAAAAACTGACTGCCATTGGTATTGGGTCCAGCGTTGGCCATGGAGAGAATCCCTTCTCGATTATGTAGAAGGTTGGGGTGAAACTCATCTGCAAACTGATAGCCAGGGCCTCCAGTGCCGGTACCGAGTGGACAGCCCCCTTGGATCATAAAGCCAGGAATCACCCGGTGAAAAGTAAGGCCATCATAGAAAGGCCTTGTTACTTGTTCCCCACGCTTTCCCCTGGAGTCATCTAAATTTTGAAAGCTCTTAGTGCCCTCTGCAAGACCCACAAAGTTTTCAACAGTCTTAGGGGCTCGGCGAAAGAACAGCTCTGCTCTGATTGTTCCTAAATCTTCTTCTCCGTGGGCAATTTCAAACACTGCAAACATTCTTCTGACCCTCGCTGGTGGGATGGTGGTTGTAGTTGTTGGGGAAGGTTTAGCTTTAGGAGCTGCTTTCTCATTGGCAGCGGACTGCTCAGCAGGCTGTTCAGCAGGCAGATCTGTAGACGCGCGTTCAGGGGCTGGAGGTGTAGATGTAGGTGCTGCTGCTGGCGTAGGTGTTGCAGGAGCAGTCGGTGATGCAACTTCTGCTGAGGTCGGACTTTTTGTCTGAGTGCCTGTGTTGGCCTTGCAGGCAACGGAGCTAAGTAGAAGTGCTCCTAAAAGCATGGGGATAAAATGTGTTAATAAAAACATCAAAAGTGGCCCTTTCTTAAGGGTTGATAAAGCCTTTTTACAAGCTACTGAGACCGATAAATGGGGTCAAGGTTTTTGACTATCTCTTGACCATGGGCTAAATATCTGCGGATTTTCTCAAAGAGCTCTTTAGGGGCTTCGTTTTGCAGTTTGGCTGCAGTGGAAAACTCCTCTTGGTCTAGACACAGCATGGAGCCCGAATGACTGGTGCTGATCTGCAAAATCTGTTCTGTACGACGCAGTTTGAGATAGATCTTTTTCAGCTCGGCGGCCTCTAAGCGCCAGTCTCCAAGTGTCAAGGCCAGGCTGTCGAGCAGGGCCAGAGTGCTGGTATCGCTGGGCTGGATTTGCTCTGTCAGGCAAGCAATTTGACAGGCAAATTCGATGTCAATTAGGCCTCCAGGAGATTTTTTTAAATCTATCTTTGTCGAATCAGAGGTTGTGGCTAAAAGCCTTTGCCGAATATTCTTGAGCTCAGAAAGCTCGGAGGATTTTAAGCCCCGTTTGATCACTTGAGAGTGAATGCTTTGGGCGCTTTTTCCGGACAGAAAGCGCGCTTTCAAATAGGATTGTCTGAGCCAGGGGTCAGCCTCGTGTTGAAGAAAGTTTCCTAGGTCATCTAATGAAACCAATAAGGGGCCAGAGCTTCCCGAGGGCCGCAATCGCAGGTCGACTGAGTAAATCTGCCCCCCCCGGTGGGCTTCTGTGAGCCGAGAAATTAGCCGTCGAGCCACTTTGTAATCCTCGGCTAGAGGCTTTTGTGGGCAGACAAAGATCAAGTCTAAATCAGAGCGCAGACCAACTTCTCTGCCGCCCCATTTACCAAGAGCCAGGACTTCAAGTCCTGACCCAGGGTAGTCCTGTTTGAGTCTAACCAGCAGAGCCGAAACCAGTTGGTCTGCTGTCTCGCTGAGGGAGAGAATAAGAGTTTGAACATCAAAATCCTGTAGGAAACGATTGGCAGAGAAAATCTCCGCAAGCAGCTTGTGCTCAGTGATCTCCTCAAGCATCTGTTCTAAATCCTCGGAGAAGGCTTCTCTGTATCGCAGCACAAAGCTGTCTATAAGCTCAGGCCGCCTTGCGATGATGCCACCCAAGTAGGGAGAGGAGGAGAAGAGTCGTGCAAGATCCTCAATCAATCGGGGCTCTCTAAGGAGAAGACTAAAAAATGAGCTTTTAGCTCTGGTCGATCGAATAAAGTCGAGAAGAAGGTGGAGCCCTAGGTCCTTATTTAAGTCAATCTTGTTCAAGGCTATGATAAATGCCTTTAAAAACTGACGTCGGGTCAATTCATTGCGCTCCCGAGCGCTTTTGTCCTGAGCCAGCACACCTTTGTCAATGAGTGCTGGCCAAATATCTTCAACCGAGTGCGGGCTATAGGCCATCTGTCTGAGCCAGTCTTGTTGGTGTTCAAGAGCAATAGGTAGATCATCAGACTCGGACTTGGCTCTTCCCAATAAGTCGGAGACAATTTGATCCACACTTTTCATAAGCTCTTGGAGCTGCTCGTAGCTTGGATAGAGCTTGCGTGCTAGGCTCATATGAGGGTCCCAGAAGTGAGTCTGTCGGTCCTCTCGGATTTGTGCGAGGTTCTCAAAATCGCGTAACTGCCAATAGGCCTGACGTAAAAACTCCAAGTCAGCTTCAGGTAAAATTTTGTGTCTGATGAGGGCATCAATGGCTTGGTCAGTGGAGGTCTGTCGGAGCTCAATCTGGCGCCCCCCATGAATGACTTGAAGGGAGTGGATAAAGAGCTCAATGTCACGAATGCCCCCAATCCCGAGCTTTAAATGGATGGGCTCATTGGGGCTTTGCAGAGCTTGAGAGTTTTGATGGCGGTGGATACGGCTCCTGAGTTGTTTGAGATCCTCAAAAAGAGTATAATCCAGGTAGCGTCGATAGGTGAAGCGATGAGCCAATTCGAGAACACTCTCAGCCAGGCTGCTGTGGCCAGCTAGGAATCTGAGTCTAACGAGGGCAAGGCGCTCCCATGTTTCCCCTTGGCTCCAGTAGTGGTTTTCAAACTGTGCGAGGCTTGTGATCAGTGGACTGAATCTGCCTCCAGGTCTCAGATCAAAGTCTGTCCTCAGACAAAAGCCCCATTCATTGACCTGGTTGAGTAGGTTGTTGAATAGGCGCAAAGGGCGATCCCAGTTGGGCTCTGCCGTCGTTGCGCTGACAACGACTAAGTCGACATCAGAGCTCAAGTTCAGCTCTTGGGCCCCGAGCTTGCCCATGGCAAAGAGACTCAAGGGCAGTCGATCGCAACCGGCCTCAGCCCAGGCTTGCTGGATGATTTGGTCGGCAGATTGAGTCCAGGCTTGGCAGATCTCCATGGGAGGTCGATGGTTTTCAAAGCACTCAACAGCAACTCCCAGCCAGAGCTTGTGACGCATGAGTCTAAACTCTTTCAAAACTGCAGAGGGTGAAGAGGGATCTAGGCCCTGGCCTTGCTGTTTGCCGTCTAAAAGTCCCTTATACCTTATAAAAGCTGGGCAAAGTTGCCCGGCTAGTTGAGAAAAGGTGACCATTTGGGTTGAAAATAATTGTGATTGTCATAAGTGAGCCGGCGTTCATTGCTCCCGTCAGGGCTGACAATGTACAGTTGCCTTGGCCCATCTCGGTCACTTGCAAAAACAATATGTCTCCCACAGGGGGAAAAACTCGGATTTTCATTATGGGCTGAGGTGCCATTTTGCCTTTTTGCATCCGTCAGCCGCTTCAATCCGGTTCCGTCTGTATTGATGACAAAAATGTCAAAGCTGCCCTTGTCCAGGGCTGCAAAGGCCAGCTGCTTTCCATCAGGGGACCAGGAGGGGCTGGAGTTGTAGCGGCCCGCATGAGTGATTCTGCGAGTGTTCGACCCATCGGCGTTCATAATGTAAATCATAGGTCGGCCACTGCGATCAGAGGAAAAAGCAATCTGTTTTTCGTCGGGAGAAACAGCAGGCTCTACATTCATGGCCCCGGCAGGGCCACGGGTCATAGGCATAATAGATTTTCCGTCTGGGGTGATGCGGAAAATGTCTGGTCGTCCCCCTTGGGAGATGGTTAACAATAAGTGTTGTCCATTGGGGAAAAAGGCGGCACCCGAGTTGATGCCTTGGCGATAAGAGACAAGGAAGCGCCGTCCAGTGTCCAGTTCGCGAATAAACAGGTTGGCATTTCGCACCCTTGCCTGAGTGTGAAAGGCAAAGGCTGTGTAGGCAACTCGTTTTCCATCTGGTGCCCAGGCCGGAGATATGGCAATGGACTTATGATCGGTGATCTTCTCTGCATTGGCACCGTCCCAATCCATCACCCATATTTCCTTTTGGCCCCGTCCGGCACCACGATCTGAGGAGACCACGAGCCGAGTGTTGAACATACCTCGGCGTCCCGTTAGGTTTTGGAGAACATCGTCAGTGAAAGAGTGGGCAATCCGGCGTAAGGCTGTCTTAGGCCCAGTGTATGTCTTGCCAAAAACAAGTCTTCCCTGAGGGACAAAGTAGACATAGGCCTCAAGTGATATGTCGTTTCTGGTCACTCTGTAGCCAGCACGTACCAAGAACTCAGTGCCAATAGTTTGCCAGTTTTGAAAATTAAAACCCTGGGGATCTCCGGGGCGGGGGCGCAGGCCGACTTTAGCAGGGTCCTCTAAAAAGGCTTGGGGGTTGATAAAGGTAAAAAGGTTTGAAACCGTGAGGTCATTTGAAATCACAGAAAAGAGCTCTTGCCCAATTCGAATGTTTTCTTGGTTGGCGGGGTCGCTGCCAGAAAACTGCAGAGGAGGCAAAGCCATAAGGCTTTTTTTAATCTGTGCCCTTCCCACATCGATATAAATTCGCCCACTATCCTGCCCAAAGGAGACAGAGGGGCTTATAAAACCCAGGCCAATCAAAAGAGATATGAGGGCCACTGTGTAAGATTTCAGCTTAAGTAATTTCATTAGCTTGCCCTCCTTCTATTCAGGAAACTGAAATACAATTCCCCCATAAGATAACACATTTCTCAGCCGAGAGGGAGGTTGGGGAAAGGGAGAAGCTCTTTCTATGGCCCCTAACACCTGCGCGTCAAAGATGTCATTTCCTGAGGACCGCAAAATCTGCTTTGCGGTGACAAATCCTGAGTTGTCTAGCCGGACTAAGGCCTGGGCTCTGAGGTTGGCTTCGGCAAGCCATTGGGGAAGATTCCAGTGGGAATGCAGATGATCCCTGACCTCAGCAATGTAGCGATCGTATTGAATGCGCTCTAAGCCAGTCAAGCTATCACCTTCGGTGATAATATTGCCTTTGTATTCAGGTTCTCGAGTGCGGGGTGCGAGATCACTTTCAATTTGCTCCCGAATTTGATCGATGGCCTGTTGTGCTTTCAGTCTCTCCATAGCGCGTTGCTGAGCAGTTAGGGTCTGCTGCTGAGTCCTAGTTTCGGTTTTTTTAGGCTCAGTTTTTTTTGCCACAGCTTTAGGCTGGGGTTTTGGCTGAGGCTTAGGTTTAGGCTCTGGAGGAGGAGGTGCTTTGGGTTGAGTTGGCGGCGGTGTTGGGCGGGGGGCTGGAGCAGGCTCCGCCTTTGGCTGAGGGGGTGGAGGAGCCGGGCGGAGTCTATCTGGGAGGTCTACTACGTCCACTCTAATGGCATGTCTAACCTGGATGGGTTCAGAGGGGAAAAAAATAGCTTGAACTGTAAATACCAGGAAAAGGCCGATGTGTACCACTAGAGATAGACCAATATATTTTGCGAGGGGGTCTGATTTAGATTTTTTATTCTTTAAAAGCTCTTTCACGGACGCGCTTTGGGAAGAGTGATAAGACCGATTTGAAAGATGCCTGCCGCTCGCACTTCGCCCATGGTCTCGGCCACAAAACCATAGTCGACGTTGCGATCAGCCTGTATATAAATTTGCTTGTTGCGTCGAGTGGCAAAGATTGCTGCAAGTCGGGTTTGCAGCTCATTGATATCGATAGTGGCGTCGCCGGCCTGAATTTTTCTATCCTTGGTAATGACCAGAAGAAAAGGGTCATCCGTGGTTTCTACCCCAGAACTTGCAGTTTCGGGCAAATCAACCTCAAGGCCTTGTTGAAGCATGGGAGCTGTGACCATAAAAATGATTAACAAGACAAGCATCACATCGACAAAGGGAGTGACGTTGATTTCACTCAGAACCCTACGACTTCCACCACCTCCCACCGACATACCCATGAAACTAGTTGTCTCCAAAAAAGTTGCGCTTGGCGATATTCAAAAAGTCAGAAGCAAAGCTGTTGAGCTCAATCTCCTGTTTGCGCACATGGGCCACAAAGTGGTTGTAGCCAACAGTGGCTGGAATAGCTGCAAATAGTCCAACTCCAGTGGCAATCAAGGCCTCGGCAATACCTGGAGCCACCACTGCTAGACTGGCCATTCCTGTGGCTCCAATGGCCTGAAAGGAGCCCATAATCCCCCAGACGGTTCCAAACAGCCCAATAAAGGGGCTTGTACTGCCTGTAGTCGCCAGAAAGCTCAGCCGTCCTTCCAAACTTCCCAACTCGCTGTCGATGGCTTTGCGCAAGGACCTTTCCAAATTATCTATACCGGAGAGGAGGGGCGCACTTCCCTGTTCTCCATTTTTCGCAAGTTTTGAGTCAGCGATCTTTCTGAGCTCAAGGTAACCAGAGCGAAAAACCCGGGCAAAGCTCGACTCAGGATGCTTGTTGAGTTCATCAAATATGTCGTCGAGGGACTCAGCTTTCCAAAAGGCCTCCATAAATGGCGAGTTGGCCTCCTCGCTTTTTTGGAATTCCTTTCGCTTGGCAAACATAATTGCCCAAGACAGGACAGACATAACTACAAGCAGAAGGAGGGTCAGTTGCACAACAATATTTGCTGATGTGATCGCCGTCCAGGCACTTGTGTCTACGGTTAGGGTGGTTGACTCTGTAGTTGCGGCCCAAAGAAGATTTATCATGTTAAAAGCCTAATACTGCTTTGTGTATCAGTCCACTTCTTTTGACAGGGGCCCCCCTGTATCCTCTAGGCGGTCAGCAAAGTACTCAAGGGCTAGATCTGGTCGGCTTGTCGCCACGCCTTGAATATGGTCAGAGAGTGAATCAGAAAGTGCAGAGAAGTTCTTGTCTTCGTCGAGAATCAGAATTTTTTTGCGGCGTTTAATCTCTGAGAGCATTCGGTTGCTGATATCACCCTCTCCTTCTCCTAAGGTGGTGAGAACGATGTCTGTCCAAATGTTTGAAACCGATTCGATATATAGCGAACCCATGATAGAGGCGCGAAACAGGGTTGCGGGGTCTGTTTTGTAAAGCCAGCGAGGGTAGTGCTTCTTGATTTCCCGCAAAACATGAGAGTAAGGGCTGCGTATGATCACTCGTCCATCCAAAGATCTGTCGGAGAGTTTACCTATGAGCTCTGAAACCATAAAGGGATAGCGCATTTCTACATTCAGCACGAATTCCTGTTCAGGATAGCGGTCTAAAAACTCATCTAAAGTCATCAATTGCAGGCCGAGGTCTCTGTGTTGGAATTGGCCACTATTGGGGTCTTGGTAATAATGCCCTGCATTTAGATTTTTGAGCTCCGCCAGGGTGTGGTTACCCACTCGTCCTGCACCGTCTGTTTGAAGCTCTAATTTCTGGTGTTCAAACAGAACCCACTCACCATCAGCCGTTCTCTGAATGGTGGCCTCAAGCACAGAATTCGGGTAAATTTCCAAAGCCTGATCAAAAGCAAGTGCGGTATGAGAGGGAGCCGATCCAAGAGCCCCTCCTTTGGCAATTAAAATAAAGTCTCTTTCAGCCAAAGGGTGCCGTACGGGGCTATAAATTTGTGTGAAGCCAAGTGTTCTCAAGGCCACTAACAGAATGGCAGCCCCTGAAATGGACACAAGGCTGATAATTCCAAGTCTAAATAGTGCTTCTTTCATAATAGTCTACCTCTAAAGAACGAGAGTCTGGCTGTCTAGGCCGGGCAGGTTTTGTGAAAGAATTTAAATACGTCTTTTTTTGACCTATTTAAGTTGCTTTCCCACTGGATCTCATTTAGGTTTCATCCAGTTGGCGGCAACGTGACTGATTTTTTCCGTCGCGTCAAGAGCTTGTTGTATCACGAATTAGTCTGAGTATTATTGAATAAAAACAAATACTTATAGAATTAAGTTAAGAGAGATAAGTGAATAAAATCAGCCGGAAAATGGAATATGCACTGATGGCTCTAAAGCACATGGCCGAGAGGCCCAGTGGCCGCGTGACTTCGGCTAAAGAGATTGTAGATCTCACGGGGGCACCTTTTGATGCCACGGCTCGGGTTATGCAGTTGATGGCTCAGGCGGGACTTTTAAAGTCGGAGCAAGGGGCCTACGGAGGATACAAGATTAAGAAGGACCTGAATCAGGTTTCCTTAAAGGATCTTTTGGAAGTCATTCAGGGGCGGATTGAAGTGGTTAAATGTGCCTGCGAACCCAATGAAGAGGTCGACTGCAGTTTGTTAGCCTCTTGCAATATACAAATGCCGATGAGGGAGTTCAACCAACAGTTACAGGACTTCTACTCCCAACTCAGTGTGGGCCAGCTCTTGAAAGTTCAAACCCCTGCTCTTGGGTCTGTGGATGAATTGCGAGAAGGAAAACAAGATGAAAGAATATAAGTACGGTTTTATCACTGAAATAGAAAGCGAGAGCTTAGCCAAGGGGCTGAGTGAAGAGGTGATCGCCGGAATTTCTCGTAAAAAAAATGAGCCTGATTGGATGCTTGAGTACCGTCTCAAGGCCTATCGTCATTGGTTAACGATGAAGGAGCCAACTTGGGCTGCAGTCGAGTACGACCCCATCGACTTCCAGGATATTTGCTACTATTCAGCACCCAAAAAAAAGGCACCTGGAGAGGGACCAAAAAGTCTTGATGATTTGGATCCTGAGCTACTCAAGACATTCGAACGACTAGGGATTCCTTTGAGTGAGCAAAAGAGGATCTCGGGGGTTGCGGTGGATGCTGTTTTTGACAGTGTTTCCATTGGAACTACTCATCAGGAGCTACTCAAGGAGCATGGGGTGGTTTTTTGTTCAATTTCAGAGGCACTTCACGAGCACCCGGAGCTTGTAAAGAGGTATTTTGGAACCGTGGTGCCCTATGCGGACAACTTCTATGCAGCCTTAAACGCGGCAGTCTTCACTGATGGCTCCTTTGTCTACATTCCCAAAGGAGTGACCTGCCCGGTGGACCTATCGACCTACTTTCGTATCAATGCTCAGGACACAGGTCAATTTGAGCGCACCCTGATTGTTGCTGAAGAGGGCAGCTTTGTGAACTATCTTGAAGGTTGCACGGCCCCTATGCGTGACAACAACCAGCTTCATGCGGCTGTGGTAGAACTGGTGGCTTTGACAGATGCCGAAATCAGGTACTCGACAGTTCAAAATTGGTACACAGGAGACAAAGAGGGTCGGGGAGGGATCTACAACTTTGTTACTAAGCGCGGTAAGTGCGTTGGCCCAAACTCGAAAATCTCATGGACTCAAGTAGAAGCTGGCTCTGCTATCACCTGGAAATATCCCAGTGTGATATTGCAAGGAGATAATTCCGTCGGAGCTTTTTATTCCGTTGCTCTAACTCATGACAAAATGCAGGCCGATACGGGAACCAAGATGATTCATGTGGGAAAAAACACCAAGAGCACAATTATCTCAAAAGGCATCTCTACAGATGATTCAATCAATAGTTACAGGGGGCAGGTGAAAGTAATGCCCTCGGCGGAAGGAGCTAGAAACTACTCTCAGTGCGACTCTATGTTGGTGGGTTCAAAATCATCTGCCAATACCTTCCCCCATATTGATGTCAGAAATCAGTCAGCGGTCGTTGAACATGAGGCCTCGACCTCTCGTATCAGTGAGGATCAACTGTTTTACCTCAGTTCAAGAGGGTTAAATATGGAGGAGTCCGTAGCTCTTTTAGTCAATGGATTCTGTAAAGAGGTTTTTAAGCAACTGCCTTTGGAGTTCTCGGTTGAGGCGGTCAAGCTAATTGAAATGAAATTAGAAAACAGTATCGGATAAAATAAGGAGTCAGGGCAGTGCTGAGCATTCGAAATTTATATGCGCAAGTGGGTGACAAGGAAGTGCTGAAGGGAATCAACCTTGAGATCAAGGCCGGGGAGGTTCACGCCATTATGGGGCCCAATGGCTCTGGAAAGAGCACTCTTTCCAAGATCATTGCTGGTCATCCCACTTATGAGGTCGTATCTGGAGAAATTGATTACGAGATTAACTTCTCTCAAAAAAATTTGTTGGACTTGGAGCCAGATGAGCGGGCCAGAGAAGGAGTGTTTTTGGCCTTTCAGTACCCCGTGGAAGTCCCTGGTGTGAGTAACACTCAATTTTTAAGAACAGCCTTTAACTCAGTCTGCAGACATCAGGGTGTTGCGGAGATGTCTGAGGAGGAGTTTAAGGGGTTTTTGCAAAAAAAAGCCGACACAGTAAAAGTAGATCCGACTTTCTTAGACCGCTCTGTGAATGAGGGCTTCTCTGGTGGTGAGAAAAAGCGCAATGAAATCCTGCAAATGGCCGTGTTGTCGCCTCGTCTAGCGCTTTTAGATGAAATTGATTCTGGATTGGACATTGACTCTCTTAAAATTGTAGCTGAGGGAGTGAACGCTCTGCGCAGCCCGGACAGAGCTTTTTTAATGATTACCCATTACCAGAGGCTCTTAGACTATATTCAACCAGATTTTGTTCACGTCTTAATTGATGGAAGGATTGTGGCCAGTGGAGATAAGAGTTTGGCTCTCAAACTCGAGGGTCAAGGCTACGATTGGCTTCAGCCAGATCCCCCAGCCCATCAGCAGGTGCAGTGATGAGGGAGTTGACAGGGTCTTTAGTCAAATTGAACCAACAGCTACAATCCTTTAGGGACAGAATAAAGGAAGTCGGCTTGACAGGTCCTGTCCTTGTTTCTGTCAATGGCAGGTTGGATAGAGAGCTTTCTGATCTCAGAGAGATTGAGGAAAATCTCAAGGTGGAAGTAGAAGGCGCGTTTTCGGTGGACATTCCCAAGGGAGCAAAGATTGCCTCTCCCTTGTGGGCCTTTTATTGGAGTCAATCAGAGTCCGAAGCGCAACTAGAATCAAAATCTAAAAAAATTCATATAAGGGTGGGGGCGGGGAGTGAATTCAGCTTGGTACAATACTTTGCCGGGGAGCCTAGTGATTCAGGACAGAGGTCAAAAAATTCTCTGAAACCCTCGCATTATTCTTTTGAAACCCAGGTTGATCAGGGAGCAAGACTTCAAGTTGTTCAGATCCTAGAACCACCCACTGGGGTGAAGCAGCTCGTTCAGTCTCAGGGGGAAGTTGCTCGAGATGGCTATTTGGAAGAATTTGTCCTCAGCAAGGGGTTAGGAGGAAGCCAAGTTGAAAGTTCAGTAGATCTCAATGGGGAGAACTCTGAAGCGCAGTTAAATAGTTTGTGTGTGGGTGAAAATGATCAGACTTTTGATCAATACAGCCTTGTCCGTCATCACTCCCCGCAGACTCGCAGTGGCCAAGTATCTAAAGGAGTCCTAGGGGGCCAATCACAAGCGAGCTTTAATGGCAAAATCTATATAGCCCTAGATGCCCAGATGGTAGAGTCCTTCCAGATGAATAAGAACCTCTTACTGTCACGTAACGCTCGAGTGCACAGCAAGCCAGAACTGGAAGTTCATGCTGACAATGTAAAAGCCAATCACGGCTCGGCAACGGGCCAACTCAGTGCCGAACAGCTCTTCTACTTGACCAGTCGTGGGATTGAACCCGGCACTGCACGGCACCTATTGATTGATGGATTTACCAAAGAGCTGGTGGAACGAATGAGTGATGTGGGCCTGAGGCAGTGGGTTTATTCTCAGCTGAATAGGGATCTTTTATGATGATGGAGTCACCGGATAATGTGAGGGCTCAGTTTCCCCAGCTCCAACAAGTTGTCCATGGTCAGAGGCCCGTGTATTTGGACAGTGCAGCGACGACCTTGAAGCCTTGGGCTGTAATAAAAAGACTTGAGAAATTTTACTCATTTGAGTGTGCCAATGTCCACCGAGGAGCCCACTGGTGGAGCGATGAGGCTACAGGGTCTTTTGAACAGGCGCGCAAGAGTGTGGCCCAATTTTTAGGGGCAAGGGATGAGGCCGAGATTGTTTTTACCAGGGGAACTACGGAGGGTGTCAATTTAGTGGCCCAGGCCTTTGGGGGAGATTGGTTGAAGCCTGGTGATGAGATACTACTGACTCAGTTAGAGCATCATTCCAATATAGTGCCTTGGCAGATTCTAGCTGAAAAAACAGGGGCCACTATTCGGGTTGTCCGGATCAATGAAAATGGGGAAGTAGACCTCAATCACTACAAGTCTCTTTTGAACGAGAGGACTAAGATTGTCAGTTTCACTCATATCTCGAACGGACTGGGATCGATTTTGCCAGCTCAACAGATGATCCAGGAGGCTCGTGAGGCCGGAGCCGTCACTCTTTTGGATGCCGCCCAATCTGTGTCTTTTTTGCCGCTGAATGTTCAGGATTTGAATTGTGACTTCTTGGTTTTTTCAGGTCACAAACTGTTCGGTCCCTATGGGATTGGTGTTCTTTACGGAAGACTGGAGATGCTCAATAGTATGAAGCCATACCAGAGCGGTGGGTCCATGATTTCCAAAGTCACTTTTGAAAAGAGTGACTACTTGCCTTCGCCTCAACGTTTTGAGGCCGGCACCCCTCATATTGCTGGGGCCATTGGCCTAGCCGCAGCCATTCAATTTTTCTCAAGTCTGTCTTTGCAACAGGTTCAGCAACATGAAACAAGGCTTTTAAATCAGGCCACTGAAGGTTTGAAAGAGTTGGGCGGAGTCAGGATTTTTGCGGATCACGCGAATAAAGCGGGTATTGTCTCCTTTTTGTTGGACGGGGCGCATCCCTCCGATGTGGGTGCAGTCTTGGATCAGCAGGGCGTTGCGGTTCGGGCCGGACATCACTGCAATCAACCTTTAATGGACTTTTATGTTATTCCGGGAACGGTCCGAGCTTCTTTTTCAATTTACAATGATGAGCAAGATGTTCTGCAGTTTCTCGAAGCAGTTAAAAAAGCCAAGGAGCTACTTTTATGACCCACCCAGCTGTCAGTTCACCAGAAGATGTACAAGTTAGAGCTCAGATGACTCCAAATCCATTTGCATTGAAGTTTGTGGTCAACCATGCGCTCAAGTCAGAAGGCAAAGCAACTTTTAACTCTCCCGTCGAAGCAGAAAGTCTACCTTTAGTGCAGACCCTGTTTTCACTTTTGGGGGTCAAACAAGTTCATTTGTTTCAAAACACATTGACAGTGACCCATACAGGGCAGATGGATGACGAAGAGTTGAAAGATCAAGTGACATCCATTTTAAGAACCAGACTTGCTATTCACACCCCTGATTTTGAACTTGCGAACACCAATGGTGGTCACGGGAAGAGTGTCCGCGACCGGTCCCATCTTTCGGCTGAGGTTCAACAGATCGAGGAAATCCTGGACCGAACCATTCGGCCAGGTCTTCAATCAGATGGTGGAGATGTTGAGGTTTTGGAGTTTAAAGATAATATTTTAAAGATTCTCTACCAAGGTGCCTGCGGGGGATGTCCCAGTTCGATGATGGGCACCCTGGATGCCATTCAGAGCATCTTGCAAAATGAAACCGGAAATCCCGATATCCGCGTAGTTCCCGTATAGGTGCTATTATTGAAATAGCCGTTGTCGCAAACCCTGACTTTTCAAATGCTCGGCAGTTTTTTGTTGGATTGTCACTTCTAAATCTTTGAGTTCTTGAAAGTGCTGAGTGTTGAACTGGGCCACATCCGCGAATTCAGCGGAGTCGAGTGAGCTGGTGAGAGTGGCGTGAATTTGAAGGTTGTCATCCTTCAGTTTGCGCAGGAAGATGGAGACCTCTTGAGGGTGGTGTGCCTTCAGGTTCGATAACTGGGTGGTTTTAAAGCCAGTCACAACTTCAAGTCCTGGTGGAATCTGCCAAGTCAGCTTGGCCTGGTCAAGGTTCTGATAACTTGTCACCTCGGCTTTCAACTCAAAGACATCTCCCACTTCTGCGGGTTGACTCAGGTCTGTTAGAATCTGAACCCGCAGCGGGCCTTTGAGTTTTTGGGTGTGGCGCAGCAGGGAGGAAGAAGCAGGCCCTCGCTGAGTCAGCTGCTGAATATCTGGCCTTAGAGCAACAGCTCTTTCATTGAGTTCAGTTTCGGTGCGAGTTTCCGACAGAGAGGCCCCCAAGAAGACTGAGCCTATAAGAAGAAGAGAGATGATCTCTGCAAATCGAGGGGGTCTATTCTTGTGGATGAAGTTTATTTTGGACATAGTAGAGCTCCATTTGCTTCAAGTTGATAGAGGGCCTCAGGGGAACTCTCTCCAAGGAGTAAGTTTCCGGTGTAGCCAAGGATGTTGATAAGGTAGTCTCCAGCGGGCAGATTGGTGAGGTTTAGGGTCTTGGCCTCCGTCAAGCCGTAGGAGGGGTTGTTGGTGTTTGAGCCCACAATGTCATTGGCATTGCCAAAGCGAGCCAACTCGCCATAGACGAACAAGTTGAGATCTGGGTATCGACACTCCTCAGTGACTCCTGCGGCAGTGCGGTTTGCAGAGGTGGAGCACTGGAGGGCTGTGGGGTTTTTGGGGTTTGAGATTGTGGGGCCCTGGCTCTGATAGATCAACCTCAAGTTGAGATTTCCTCCACTGTGGCGGTAGTGGAAAAAGTCATTGTCCAAGAGCAAGTGAGAGACACCAAAACTCCAGGCTACATTAACGCTGTGTCTGCGCTCGAGGGTCATCGCAAACTTAAGGTCGCCACAGGAGCTGTCGGTAACCAACTCCATTCCGTACTCAGCGCGAAAGCCCTGGCGAAAATCCACCGCAACGAGCTCGTCGCGGTGCTCTCTTAGAACATGTAGTTCCATCTGTCGCAGGTTGTTCCAGTTCTGTTGGCGATCAGGCATCTCAAATTGAACCTGATGAAGAAGGCCCATATTGCGAAAGGCATAGCCTAACCCAGCAAAACCAGAAGTCCGAGTGAAGGCGGCCCAGAGTTCAGGAAAGCCATCTTTGATGTCGTCGGTGGCTCCATTGGCAGTTTCATCTGGAGTGTCATCCACAAGGTCCCAAAGAAAGCGGGAGATGGCCATTTCGCGGAAAATGCCCTCGCCAGGATTGAGCGGCCTATCGAATCCTCCCCCGGAACTCGATGGGTGCTCTTCAAGGTCCACATTAAAAATAAAGCCCGTATTGCCATCAATATTGCCAAAGGTGTCTATATAGGCGGCTTCTCCTAACACGGCCGCTTGAAAAAAGTTGGCAAAGCCCTCACTCCAGGCCAGTCTTGGGTCGATGACAGAGTTGCCATTATGTGCTCCCCCGGGAGAGTCCGAGCGAGATAGAACGTCTTCTAAAAAGTGGCCGTATTCGTGAATAAT
>SKYF01000136.1 GCA_007128005.1 Bdellovibrionales bacterium | reverse complement strand
TCTCCTGGAGAAGCTCCATATTGCGGCCCACGGGACGGCCGTCCCCGTCCATTAAATAGCCTTCAAGCTCATAGCCGTGGCGAGGAGCATAGGCACACCGCCCATGGGCCACCTGCTCTCCGAGCCACTGAGTCTCTTGGCGAACCCTGGCCATAAACTCTTGTGCCTGGTCATCGGCAAAACTTCGCGACTCAATCTCCTCGCCCACAGTGTCTCCCCTTCTTCAGCTCTTCAGCTCTTCAGCTCTTCAACTAAGCTCTTCAACTATGACTTCAATTCTTACTTCAACTCTTACTTCAAAAGAGCTTCGATAGCCGAAGTGAGTTCGGCACTTTCAGGTTCTACGGCCGACAAAAAGCGCTTCACCAAGCGGCCATCGGGCCCTAGCAAAAACTTCTCAAAGTTCCACTTGATCTCCGCCTGAGCAGGATCTTGAGCAATCACCTGCTGAAATAAGGGGTGTTTATCTGCTCCCTTAACCACCACCTTCTCCAAAACCGGAAAACTCACTCCGAAGTTGCTCTGACAAAAGCTTAAGACCTCTTCATTGGCCTCAGGAGTTTGGCCACCAAAGTCATTGCTGGGAACCCCCAAAACCACTAGGCCCCGGGCAGAATAGCGGTTGTGCAACGCCTCCAGCCCCTTCAGCTGAGGCGTGAAGCCACAACGAGTGGCAATGTTGACTAACAAAATTGGTTTACCCTGGTACTGCTCTAAAGTCATTTTTTCTCCCTTCGCATTGTGAATTGGAATCTTAAACAAATCAGACGTGGAGGCCTTTTGCACCGGAGCCTGCGAGGGACTAGCGGCTTGCGAGGGGGTGGCCGCCTGAGTGAGAATGGGACCGCCAGTGAGTAAAAAAAATAAAACCCCACAAATCAAAACCTCAGAGTAAGCGACCATCTTTTGCCCTACCAACTTGATTTCCCTAATCATTTTGCCCTCCGATCTAAATCTCGACCTCTCTCATAACACTCTAGATAAGGTCTTAGAAGGACAAGATCAAAACTCCAAATGCGAAAGGAAAAACGCGCCGCTTCTTCATGGCGGAGAAGCTATGCGTTGATATTTATAGAATTAGGCCAACACGGGGGTCACGGCACAAGGTCGGAACAGGTTGTGTTGCCGAGAAGCCCTTCCAAACCAAAGAGCCCGAAACAAAGAGATGGTAGCGAGGGAGGGATTTGAACCCCCGACACGCGGATTATGATTCCGCTGCTCTAACCAACTGAGCTACCCCGCCAGAAAGAGCCGAATAATGACCCAGCGCTAGGTCCCTGTCAATGCCCTTGAGAGCTAGAGAGCCCCCTAAGAGCCCAAAAACCTTGACGTTCCGCCTCTTGACCTGAGACAAGGAGTGGCTTTGAATATTTTACAATTTTAGGAGGGTCTATGAATTTACTCAAGGTGCTGTCGATTTTGGGGCTGAGTTTTGCCCTTGGAGCCTGTGGCTTTCAATCTCAAGGGCCAGGGGCAGAGTCCCTGTCCGAGAAAGCGGAGGCATGGGGTGTTTTGGTCAACGAAAACAGCTTTCAGCTGAGGATCATTGACGAGCAGGACTATCCAGTTGTGGGAGCCAAAGTCCTGGTCGGCTTCGCTCCTGGAAACCCCTTTGCCAATAACGTCCTCACAACTGACGATGCTGGGATCGCAGATGTGTCCATTCAGGACTGGCAAAATCCTCTGCCTGTGACTGTTCAAAGTCGCCTTCATTTGAAAAACACCTATTGGCGGCTGGATCCTGGCCACCACAGCCTCAGGTTGACCCTTCGAGATGGCGAGGACCTCATTGAAGTCTCGGGTCAGACTACGGGCTTTGGAAACTTACGCACAGATGGAAATCTTCACTACGGCCTGGTGATTCCAGCTTTCACTCGCTCTGACCTGTTGCACTTTGATATCGCCGATGTCATTAGCCCTGAGGTGGATGTATTGCGAATTCTGGGCAACCGAGTGGAGGTGCCCAGCAATCTCACCCTGCCACGACAAAGAGAAAACTATGTCTTTCCCATCACTTTCGACAAACCCCAATACCGCGCCTTTGTGCGCAGCCCTGGCGTTAAACGTTTTGTAGCCACTCACGGTAATTTTCCCTTCCGACGAGTTATCGACGAACTCCGTGGCGGCAAGTCAGTGTTTGATGTTATCAACCACTTTAATTTTATCAGCGGTGGATTAAGAGATATCGTAGTTGGGCCTGGAGGTGCGACCCAGGATCTTGCTGTCAATCAAATCTCCTTTGATGGCAAGGTTCGTGTCACCGCCCCCCAATTTGCTCGGGATGAGATGATGATTAGCTTGGCCATGGGAACTCAAGACGGCTACCTCTTTCCCACAGATGTCAAACGCTTTGAATCTGGAGAGAGCCGTGATCTCAAAGCCCCTGCAGCAAGCTTGAGTGAGAACTTTGTCTTGTCGGCCTTTAAAAAGATGGATAACCCCTCGGGGCGAGAGGAAGATGGACAGGAGAGCCAACCCGTTTTTCCTGACTGCGATCCCTATATCTACAGTATGTGTGAGAGCTCAGAGCCCAAGATTAGCTTGGCCGATCTGTTCAAAGACCTCAGCCAAAAAGAGAGCTTCACTCAGCTGAGCTTTGCGCTCAAGTCGGCATCCCACAGCGAAGCGGTGAGCTTTTTGCCCTTGATTGGAGCCCCGGAGTTCCCCCCGAACTCCCCACTTTCCCACTTGACCCTGCAGGTGCCCCAATCTCCAAGTCACGTTTTGCCTGTGGGCACCCTTATTATCCTCTCCAAAATTGAAATGACTGGAAAAGGTGAGATGAAGTTTGAAAAGCGCACTCGACTCTGGCAAATTATGGCTGGATCTTGGGTGGATCAGGTGAGCCTTCCCGATATAGGCTTTCAAGCTCAGCCAGGAAAGGCCTATCGCTGGGAGGTTTTGTACCTGGGCCAAGATGCGCGAACTCAGGGCCAGGCCGAGCAAAAAGAGGGGGTTTACTCTGTTGATGTCATTACTCACGTTACGCGCAATGCGGTGGACTTCTAAAGTAAGTTCTTCTCCTCTGTCCTCTCTGCCAAGAGAGGTTGGTAAAATTCTAGCGCTTGTACTTTTTAGCGCAGCCCAAGTGGGCTGCGCACTTTTTCAAGAAAACACGGGCCCAACACCCAGTTTTTCTCCCCAAGAACAGGTCTTCTATGAACCCTACGATAAGGTATGGAGAGCAACTCAGTTGGCTTTGCGCAATTACCGAATGCGTGTAAACAATATGGACCAGGGGGTGATTGAAACTGAGCCTGTCCGCCGCCCCAATCTATGGATGCCAGCCCATAGCCAACAAGCCCAGCCTGGAGGAGTGACCAGCTGGCTTTCTATTCGCCTGCTTCGCGGTCACATCGATTCCCGTGAAGCCATTAAGGTCAGCATCCAAAAGAACACTCGGCAAACTGCTGATTTTTTTTCGGGTGAACGCTCTTTGCCCAGTGATGGCTTGGAGGAGGCCGCGATCTTATATCGCATTCAGCGTGAAATCACCTTGGATAAAGCTGCAGAAAGGGCCATGCAGTAAAATTAAAGGCTTAGAGACTGAGAGTTCTGAGTCTGCCCCCACCACTCAAGCCACTGGTTCTTGACTTGAGACACCGTTGCTCCCTCTTGAGTGAGACTGCGCCCACTGATCTTTTCTAGAGCCTGAATGGCAAAGGGGTGAAGACGAGCATCTGCCTCCTGAAGAATTTGAATAAAGCGCGCCTCCTGCCCTGGTCGGGCCTGGCTTGCGAGGGCTTTAACAATGTGGCGACGCACGAACAAGCTCTGCCCCTGATGAAAGTTTTCGGCAGCATAGAGCTGCTCCCACAACAGGGGCTCAACATCTGAGGCTCCAACTTCAGCCAACAGCTGAATCGCTGCGGTGCGAACAACAAGAGCTGGATCTCGGCTGAGTCTTCGCGCCCAGACCAAAGCGTAGTCCCTGGGCATAGAGGACATGGCCACCAGGCCTGCATTGCGCATAAACCACTCCTGACTGCGAGCGGCTTGATTTAAGATGGGTTGGGCTCTGTCTGGGTAAACCTGGGCCAGAGAAATCAAGGCCCTCCATCGAACCTGAAGCCCCTGGGACTGATCAAAGGCCAACTGCTCGAGAGCTTGAAAGGCCGAGTTCCCGAGGGTCGCCTGACTGGCCTGTCCTCTCAGGGCTTGGAGACGGTTTTCTGGAGGTAGAGCCAAGGCCATAAGCACTAACTCCCTGGCCTCGGTCAAGGAAACTGCCTGCCCACCCATCGAGGCCCGAGTCTTCGGGGTCGCTGCCTCAGCAAATTGCCTTTGAAAAGGGCTAAACAACAACACACTCAAACCAATGGCAAGCGCCTTTTTTGCTAGCACAACTCTCTCCTGTCTATTTGGGAGCATCACTCATTGGAGGCCAGTTTACTCGCTTCCTGCTCCATCTTTTCCGTGTCCAGAGACTCCTCAAAAATTGAACCTGCCTCCTCCTCGGATGAGCTTAGAGCCACTTGACTTAAGGCTTCCATCTCCTCCAACATCTTGGCGGAATCGAAAGCACCGGGCTCCTCTTCGGGTGAAGCATCCACAGCAGGGTCAGCTGGCTTGCTCTCAGCCTTTGGCTCAGCCTTTTCTTCGACTTTTTCTTCGACTTTCTCCTCGCCTGTTATTGCGCGAGAAAACTCAGCCAATAGGTCATCGTCCTCATCAGCCTCAGCTGCTGGCTCAGCTGCTGGCTCAGGCGCTGGCTCGGGCGCTGGTGCAGCTGCTGGCTCAGCTGCTGGCGCAGCCGCTGGTGGCTCGGCGGCAGATGCCTCTATAGACTCATTGACCATTGCCTGCTCCAGAGTCGGCTCTGCTGTGGGCTCTGCTGTGGGCTCAGATGAAGGCTCAGACGAAGTCTCAGAACTGCTCTCAGGCTCTGCTGGAGCCTGTCCACCCTGCATCAGTCGCTCGAGCTCCTGCCTAAGGCGATTGTTTTCCTCCTTGTACATGGAAAGGTCGGCAATGTCGTCTTCAAGAATTTCATACTCTGCTAGACGGGCCTCAAGCTCCTGAATCCTTGATAAAAGCTGACTGTCTCCTCCCCCTCCTGCCTCCGCGGAGCCCGGAGCCGGACTGGCGCTGACAGAGGGCTCAACAGCCAGTTGAGCCTTGAGATCCTCAATTTCCTGTTCCTTTTTAGAGAGGGCGAGTTTGACTTCCGCAAGCTCACTGGCGCCGCTGGATTCACTGGCGCCGCTGGATTCACTGGCGGCACTGGATTCACTGGCGCCACTGCTCCCACTGCCACCAGCAGAAGGGGCCCCACTGCCCCCAGCCCCTTGGTGCTGCTCAAGGACCTTCTTTAGCCTGGACTCAAGGTCTTCAGCCGCCAGAGCTGAGAGTTTGGCATCCATGCCGCTGGCCAAACTGTCTGCCTCCGCTGTCGATTCGGACCCCGACTCTGAGGAGAACAGAGCCCTTCCCAGTAAAAAGGCAACCATGGCGACAATTGCAAAGATCAACCACTGAATGACGGACTCGTTGTGGGCTACCAAAAAGCTCAGAATACTGCCTATATCCATAGGCTTTCATTGTCTCTGAGCTTTTAAAAAAGCGTCAAGGGCTCCTAGGCTTTCAGTAAAAAGCCTGGTCTATGGACCTGGTCTATAGTATTGAAGTAGGGCTTTAATTCACAGCCGAATGACAAGCTCGGTACAAATCGAGGATTTGCTCCTCAGACCCATCTGCAGTGTAGACACTCAATGATTGAGCCTCATTGCAGGCCAAGGCACTGAGGTCTTCAAGGACCAACCGAAAGCCCCCCATCTCACAGAGCACCTCACCCTGAATGGAGCTGCCAAGTTCCCAGAGCAGAGCTTCTCCGCGGAGGGATCGGGCACAAAAGCCCTCTACAATTAAATGATCTTGCAGGGCTTCCACCTGTTTGAACTTTTCAAATAAAGTGATTTTTTCACTGGCCCAGTCATCCACAATGCGCACCTCATCAGAAGACATCGGGCCGTACTGATCCAACTCAGAAGGCATGGCACAGTTTTGAAAGTGCAGTATGACAAAGCCCAATCCCAAAACCAGGAAACCAGTTGTCAGGCGTCGCTTGAAAGCTCTCATCTCTTCTTTGCCTCCACTCTCACTTCAAGGACTTGGGGTCGCGGCCACAAAGCCACCAGCAGACCTACCAAAATACAGACTCCTAAAGCCAAAATACCTATACTCATGTCTCTTAGGATAAGCGCAATTTTCTCAAAGCCCCAGAAAAAACTAGTGACTGTCTCGTCTTAAGACAGCAATTGTTGCCCAGATACGCACTTTCGGCAACATTCTGCCGCTTAAGTCGTTGAGTCTCCTCTGCGCACCAATCGGGCGGCATAAAACCCATCGCCCCCATCACTGACTGGGTCCAAAATCAGCTCTTCCTCTAGTTGCCATTGACTGCCCTTGGGATGACTTAAAAAGACCTCTACCTGTCGTTGGTTTTCTGAAGGCAGGAGGCTGCAGGTGGCATAGACCATTTTACCACCCGTCTTAACCATTTGGCTGTAATCGTTTAGGAGTTGGGCCTGGACCTCCTCCAGGCGCTTGACCTCTGCAGGCTGCAGTTTCCACTTACTGTCGGGGTTGCGCCGAATCACTCCAAGTCCCGAACAGGGAACATCCAAGAGCAAGCGATCGACTTGCCCCCTCAGGCGCTTAATGGTTTTTGTGGAGTCAATCAACCGGGTCTCTATTAAGTCCACTCCAGCCCTTCGCGCCCGAGTCCTCAACTCATTGAGCTTCCACTGGTGAACATCCATTGCTAAAATTCGTCCCTTGTTCTGCATCAGCTCGGCCAAGTGTAAGCTCTTGCCCCCTGCTCCCGCACAGGCATCCACCACCCTGTGCTGAGGCTTGACCTCGAGGAAAGGTGCTATGTGCTGCGAGCCCAGATCCTGCACTTCAAACCATCCCAGCTTAAAGGCCTCTGTTCTAAAAACAGGAGCTCTTTGCCGGAGCTTCAGGGCTGAATCCACCCCCTCAACAGCTAGGGTCTCAATGCCCTCTTGGGACAGCCTGTCCTGCAGCTCCTGTCTTGAACACTTAAGTCGATTGACTCGCAAAAACACCGGTGCCTGTTGGTTGAGAACCTCACGCATCTGAAGCCAGCGGGACTCCCCCAGCTGATTTGTCCCCAATTGATTGATCCAGTCGGGAAAGGAACTGCGGTCAGCCTCGCTTAAGTTTTGAAATCGATCCTTGAGCTCCTTAGGCAAAGGCTGCCCCGCCCACTCAGGCCAAGGGGGGAGCTGCTCAAAGCCCTTGAACAAGACCAACCATGCCCCCACAATTGGCCAAAACTCCTTAGGCCCCAAGGCTTGCGCCTCTGGAAATGGATGGCCGTGGACGACCACCCAAAGGGTCCGCCACCAGCGGACAATGTCATAGACTGACTCGGCCAGAAGCCTGCGATCTCGAGCCCCAAGCCTTACCTTTGCTGTTTTACTGACTCGCTCGATCACTTTGTCTGCATAGCGTCCCTGAGAAAATATCTCCTCAAGGCTCTGTACCACCAGGCGCAAGACGGGGGGGTGAAGTTTAAACTCTGTCAAAACCGAAAAACCATCCCCGAGGTAAAAAAGACCCCGTTGTGTTGGCCCTTACTGAAAATATGCACATGGTTTTTTAACCCCGCTTCAAACATGAGCCCCATTCCCTTAACCACTTCGTAAAACCGGGCTCCTGCCAGGATCTGGTAGTCGAGCGACAGACTGGATGAGCCCGGCACCTGCCTTAAAAACACACCTGGCCCTATCCCCGCCCCAAAATAGAGGGGAAAGCCACTGGCTGAGTCAGGAAAAACCACGAGAGGGAGCAGCGACATCTTCACCGCTCTTCTTTCCAGTAGCTCAAAGGAAGTGAAGTCGGCGCGAAAAAGCAGATCCATGGCCTGGGTCCATTCACCAATTTTGTAAGTGACGCCTGCATTGAGCTTGCCCACATCTTTGTTCTCAGACGAGCCCCAACGGTAGACATCCTCGTCCAAAAAGCCGCCCACATGAAGGCTCAAATAGCGTGAGCCTGTAGGCCCTAGAGGCCGGGACGCCGGCCTGCGGGTGGTGGCAGGACTCGGTGTTCTACGTCTCATATACTCCCGAGCTCTTTCTGGACCCACCTCTGGGGTGTCCGTCACATCAATCTGCCCCCAAGCCGGGGGTTGAATCAGTAGGCTCAAAAAAACCACAGCTACTTTCCACATGGGGCCAAGCTCCTTAAGGCTATCGTTGTCAACGGTCCTCACCAGCCTAGCAGATCTTCCCCCAGTTGGCGAGACAGCCCCGGGTTTGCGCAAAGCAACATTCTGTTGACCCCACCCCCTGCTCAGAATAACTATGGGCTCTTTAGGAGAAGACATTCACATGGGTCACCCGCAGGGATTTCGCCGTCAGGCCAGAGAGCTCAGTCTGCAAGTTTTGTTTCAGAGAGAATTTGTCAGCGACCTGAGCATTGAAGAACACCTTGGGAGCTTCAGAGCCCATGTTGATGCCCCCGCCGAGGTCTGGACCTATGCGGAGGCTATTCTTAAGGGCGTCACGCAGCAAAGGGCTCAGATCGACGAGTTGATTCGGACCCATTCGGCCCACTGGAAACTGGAGCGGATGGCCCTGGTCGATTTGACTCTGATGAGAATTGCAGTCTTTGAAATGTGCTTTTCTGGTGGAGCCACCCCCCCTAAATCAGCCATCAACGAGGCCATTGAGATTAGCAAAAAATACGGCAGCTCCGACTCGGCCTCTTTCGTCAATGGGGTGTTGGATCAGATTTTCAAACAGGGCGCCTATGAGGTTTAAAAAACTCTCCCATGCCGGGGCCTTTGCGGCAGGATCTGACCTCTGGTTGATGCCCTCAGCCAGCCAGTCGAGCTGGACGAGGAAAGTGGACTGGTATTTAAACTTTCTCATGGCCAAAGCCCGCTCCCATCAAAGCAAGATGATTTCTGAGCCCCTGGCCAAGATCCTAGAGCTCAATGAGCTCCAACTGAAGGAGTCCTTTGACTCTGCCTCAGACTCTGCCCTGCTTTTACCTTCATCTCACCGTCTGCCCAATCTCTATACGGTGGAGTTGGCCTTCAAAAGTGACGCTGGCCCTTGGCTTCAACAGGCCTTTGATATCTGGCAGAGAATGCAGCGGCCAAGCCTTAGAGTTTTCTTACCTCTGGAAATCAATGAAGAGCAATTGGCCAATCTCTGGCCAGAAAACCCCCAAGCCACAGCCGAGGAGCTCTTGGGTCCCCCTATAGACAGCAGTGGCCCGGGATACCTGAGCTTTGTTCCAGGCGACCTCCCCTTGGAAGCCTAAAGGGGAAGCAACTATGATCCACACAGCCTCAAGCCCTATAGCGACAGTCTATATCATCTCCGACGGCACCGGCGAGACAGCCAGCGCAATGACTCGAGCGGCTCTTGTGCAACATGCAGACAAGCAGATCCAAATCGTTCGCTGCAAAAATGTCCGCAGCGAGGAACAGGTTGAGTCACTGATGGGCGAGGCTCTGGAGAAAAAGGCCTTGATTGTCTACACAGTTGTCAGCAGTAGCCTACAGAGAAAGATTTTTTCCTCTGCAAGTTCCCGCGGTCTTAAGGCCGTAGACCTCTTAGGTCCCCTGCTCAACGAGCTCAATCACTACTTGGGCTCCAGTCAGCCCAGCCCCACAGCCGGGCTCTTGCGGAGCGTGGACGAACAGTACTTTAAGCGCATTGAAGCCATTGAGTTCACAGTAAAACACGATGATGGAAAGCTTCTCACTGATTTAGACAAGGCCGACATTGTGTTGGTGGGAATCAGCCGAACAAGCAAGACCCCTTTATCGATTTACCTGAGTCATAAGGGCTGGAAAGTGGCCAACATTCCCCTTGTACTCAATGCCCCTCTGCCCAAGGAGCTCTTTGAGATCGATCAGCGCAAAATCGTAGGCTTGGTGATCGACTCAGACTCTCTGATTCGCATCCGCCGCAAGCGCCTGGAGAAATTTGGTCAGGACGCAGGATCTGAGTATGCAAGCCTGGCTCATGTGCAGAAGGAAATTGAGTACGCCCTCGGACTGTTCAAAAAAAACAAACGCTGGCCAGTTTTTGATGTGACGGATAGAGCTCTAGAGGAGACAGCTGCTGAAATCATTCGCCTGGTTGCTACTCGGATGAACCTTCCCCACAGTGTCCTGCTTTAAGATAGCGACTGGCGCGAAACCGCCAAATACGGCGTTGCTCGTCTCAAATCTCACTCCAACGTACCGCTCAAGTACGCCTGCGTTCGATTTGAGCCGGGCGCCTTGTCTTTGGCGGTTATCGCCAGTC
>SKYF01000018.1 GCA_007128005.1 Bdellovibrionales bacterium | reverse complement strand
TGCGGGGCCTTTGGCTGTGCTCCAAACCCTCAATTCGGCCACATCTCGAGAGAAGAACAGGGGGTGAGGTGAGCAGTTCTTGGTCCCCTTGGGCTGAGATAGGGGCCGGTCCCTATGGCTGATAAGATCTAGGTGAAGGGGCTGCCCCTTGCGGACCAGGTAGCCCACATCAATGCCTCGATCGGAATTCCCCTCAAGAAGGTGGACAGAAAAAAGATCTCCTAGAAAATAGCGATTGAAGTTCTGAAGGGACTCCTCCCCCCCAACTTCATTGAGAAGAACAAAATCCGGCTCCAGTTTCAGCAGGTTGTGGGCCAAAGCCAGGGTTTTTTCTAGGGGCTTATTGCTCTGGCTTGCAGATGAGAGCTCCTGCCACTGCTTTTCATTCAGTGACTTCAGATCCTGGCCCTGGTAGAGGTCCATAAAGAGAAACAAGTTTTCAGCATTGAGTTGAACAAAACGCAGCAGTTGAGGTTCAGAAGCGGTCATTCTTTCATGCTAACTCAATCCTGACTTTTAGGGGAGAACAAGATCAGTGAAAAGAAAATCAGTGAAAAAAAAGTCAGCCCAGGCCAAATCTCAGGCTTCACCTAGGTCTAGATCAATTAGCGATTTGAGGGAAGAATTGCTCAGGGCCACTCAGTCTTGGGTGCTGACAGAAGGTCCTTCCGCAGGTGAGCCAGACGCCCAGGCCCTTATTTTAGGGGGTGGGGTAAAGAGCTTAAAGGCCTTGAGTTCATTTGGGCTCGAGTCCTGGCAAATGGATCAGGTTAAGGCCAATAGGCAGGCTCTGTCCCGTTTCAGTGGAACCAGAGGGCCTCTGTGGGTGCTGTGTCTTCCGGAGAGAGCAAGTTATGGAGTCTCCAGAGATGCTATGGGGGCTTTGGTGCAGCAGGTTCTTTTGCATAAACCAAAGTCCCTGCAAGTTCACTTTATCGATGGCTCGGATAAAGTTATGTTGGGGGCCCTTGTCGGACTGGATGTAGCCGCTTATGGCTATATGCGGGTGCGCCGAGATGAGTTTCCACTGAAGACCCATTTAAGTTTTTTGCACAATCGAAAGACTCTCAGCTCCAAAATTAAGACTCAAGCCACTCACCTGAGCCGAGCGATCAATTTAGGTCGGCATTTGGTGAATCTTCCGCCCAATTGTCTTTACCCCCAAAGCTACGCTGAGCTGGCCCAAGGGCTTTTTAAGGGGCATAAGGGCATTGAAGTTGAGGTTTGGGGCCTGGATCGACTGCGCAAAGAGGAAATGGGGCTCTTTGTGGCCGTGGGAGAAGCCGCGGCTAAACATCCCCCCTGCCTGGTGAGAATCAAGTATCGTCCTCAGACAAAGTCTGGCTCGAAGGCTCTTCAACCCATAGCTCTTGTGGGCAAGGGCATTACCTTTGATTCAGGTGGGCTCAACCTGAAGCCTGCGGGAAATATGCGTCTGATGAAAAAGGACATGGGTGGCTCGGCGGCTGTGATGGCCTTGGCCTACTGGGTCAGTCTCAGTGAATATACTCAACCTGTGGACTTTTATTTGGCTCTGGCAGAGAACGCAGTGGACCAGGGGGCTTTTCGACCCAGTGATGTGCTCACTTCACGCTCTGGTCTCGAAGTTGAGATCCACAATACCGATGCCGAAGGCCGCCTTGTGCTCGCCGACACTTTGGATGTGGCGATCACTCAGAAAGGTAAAGATGAGCCAGAGCTGGTGATTGATGTGGCCACCTTGACCGGAGCGATCAAAGTGGCTCTGGGGGTGGATCTGGCAGGACTCTTCAGCAACAATGAAAAGTTGAGTAAAGAGCTGTTGGCATCCAGCCAAAGGTCTCAAGATCTCTGCTGGGCCATGCCTCTGCATCAAAAATACCGTCAGTCCATGAAGTCTACGGTTGCTGATATGACTAATGCGGTGGATGGATTTGGTGGGGCGGTCACTGCAGCTCTATTTTTGGAGAGTTTTGTGGGGCAAAAGCCCTGGGCTCATCTAGATATTTATGCCTGGAAAGATGCTCCCGAGGGCGCTTATACAGAGGTCGGAGCCAGTGGGCAGGCCGTACAACTGCTGGCCGACTTCTTGCTTCATCGTCAATAGATCACGGGCCTCTGAATAAGGGCCTAGCGAAACAGATTGTGTTTTTTTATGTAATCGCGAACCTGGGGAGGAACTAGACTCTCCCACTTGGGGTCTCCTTGAATAAGCATACGGCGCACGTCGGCTGAGTGAATGGATGTGTCCACGTCATCGCAACCCAAGATGTCTTCGATCCATTGATTGGCCAGGAGGTATTTAAATAGATGCAGCTGCTCAGCGGCAGGGAAAAAGCTCTGTGCTGTTGTGCAGATCTGATCTGACTTAAAGGGAAAGACAAAGACCTTGGTGCGTGAGTCAAAGAGTTTGGCAAAGCCCTCAAGAATGCCTCCCGCAAGCTCAGAGTAGTATTGGCTGTCGAAGAGTTTATCCAAGTGAGCCGCGCCGATGACCTGAACAATCCACTGGTCCGTGCGCTGGCGCAAGTAGCCTTTGAGCTGATAGAAGAGAGAGAAGTCTGAGATCAGCACAGGATGTCCAAGCTGGCCGAGGGAGTCGACTCGATTCAAGAAGTCCTGAGGGTCGAGGGAACCCTCCTCCTGAAGGTTGCTCATAGTGATCTCAAACAGAACAAGGAGGTTGTCGTCACGGAGTGAGAGCTTTTGGCGCATTTGTTCCAGGCCTCGGCTTAAGATTTCCACATTGGTCAAAGTGACCGGGCGAAAAGCCCCTCTTTGCACCAGCAGGTTTTTGCCAAAAAACACATCAGAGGCATGAAGGACCTGGCCGTC
This sequence comes from Bdellovibrionales bacterium, assembly GCA_007128005.1. Lineage (GTDB taxonomy): Bacteria > Bdellovibrionota > Bdellovibrionia > Bdellovibrionales > UBA1609 > SKYF01. Next base: position 7,552 of record SKYF01000018.1, on the reverse strand, counting down.
GGGGGCGAATAAGACGGCCGGGGAGATCTTTTGTGCCACCAGCTCCAGGCTGAGCAAGCGGTTGTCCAAATGCCGAAAGGCCGGACCCGAGGTGCGGATCATATCAATCTCCATCCGTCCTTGACCGATATTGTCAGTGAGGGATGAGATCAGTTCTGGTCCACTGCTCCTCAGGTAAAAAGCCGCATACAGGAGGTTGACTCCTAGAATCCCTAAGACCTCCTGTTGCTGGAGCCTTTGCCGCTCTCGCATCCGCACATGAATAACAATGTCGCTGGGTTCACTTCCGGGACTGTCTTGAAAGCGGACTCCCATCCAGCCATGGCAGCGCTGAAGGTTTTGGCTGCTGGTGCTCACGGTGTCGGCAAAGGCAAAAAATTGAGTTCTAGCCCCGCGCTTTTTTTGCAGTCTTTGCTCAAGCAAAGAGTATTCGTGCTCTAGCATTTTGACCAGCCGGGGTTGAGACACATAGCGCTCTGCTTTACCGTAGATTTCATCACTAAAGGTCATGTCGTAGGCGGACATGGTCTTGGCAACAGTTTGAGAGGCCAGGCCGGCCTGGAAAAAGTGTCGAACGACCTCCTGCCCGGCACCAATCTCAGCAAAGGTTCCGTAGAGAGCCTCATCGCTATTGATTTTTAGGGCCTTCTTGGGGGTCGCTGTGTTCATTTCAGGGCTCGACGAAGGATTTTGCCTACGTTGGTCTTGGGCAGCTCATCGCGAAACTCCACTTGTTTGGGAACCTTGTAGCTCGTCAGGTTCTTGCGACAGCTCTCAATCACTTCATCTGCGGTGAGGCTTGCATCCTTGCGGACAACAAAGACCTTGACGATCTCGCCGGACTTTTCATCAGCAACGCCAATGGCTGCAACCTCTGCGACCTTGGGGTTGGTCATGACGGCCTCTTCCACCTCGTTGGGGTAGACGTTAAAACCTGAGACCAGGATCATATCCTTTTTTCGGTCGACAATTTTAAAGTAGCCCTCAGGGTCCATGCAGGCAATGTCGCCCGTCTTCAACCATCCCCCCTCAGTCATCACTTGGGACGTCTCATCGGGCTTTTGCCAGTAGCCCTGCATCACTTGAGGGCCCCGGACCAAGAGTTCTCCAGGCTCACTGAGCTCTTCAGACCCGCTTGGGGCGGCGATATCATTGCCCTCCTCACTCACGAGTTTAACCTCAGTGGAGGGCAGGGGCAGTCCGATGTAGCCCACCTTGTCATTTCCATCGATGGGGTTGCAGCACACGACAGGAGAGGTCTCTGTGAGGCCATAGCCCTCAACAATTACACTTTTCGTGCTGTCCATCCAGCGTCGGGCCACACTGGTCTGTAGGGCCATGCCGCCGGCCACACTGGCCTTGAGGTGGCTAAAATCCACAGTGTTAAACTCAGGGTGGTTCATCAGTGCATTGAACAGAGTGTTGAGGCCCGGAAAAACACTAAAGCGATTCTTCCTCAGGGTCTTGATAAAGCCAGGGATGTCCCGGGGGTTGGTGACCATTAAGTTGGTGGCTCCAATCTTGGCCATGGCCAGTCCATTCACGGTCAGGGAAAAGATATGGTAGAGAGGCAGAGCGCAAATTGCCACCTCTTCGGCCTCCTTCAAGCTGGGCTTCATCCACTCTCCAATCTGAAGCATATTGGCCAAGATATTTTTATGGGAGAGCATAGCCCCCTTGGCCACTCCAGTTGTTCCTCCTGTGTACTGCAGAAAGGCCAGATCCTCCAGGGACATCTCCACAGGGCTAAAGCGCTGACTTCCCCCCAGCTCCAAGGCGTCCCAAAAGCTATAGGCTTGAGGTAGGCTATAGGAGGGCACCATTTTTTTTAGGTATTTCACGACGGAGTTGACGATAAAGGATTTAGGGAAACCTAATAGATCCCCCACCTCTGTGACAACAACAGTTTCTATGTCGGTGTCCTCAAGAACTTCCTCCAGCAGAGAGGCTGAGTTGGCCAGGATCACAATGGCCTTGGCCCCTGAGTCTTTGAATTGGTGCTTCATCTCTCGGGCCGTGTAGAGGGGGTTGGTGTTGACCACGACCAGTCCAGCCCTCAGGGCCCCAAATAGGGCAATTGGATACTGGAGCACATTGGGCATTTGAATGGCAATGCGATCCCCCTTTTTAAGACCTGCCGTGTTTTGCAAGAAGGCCGCAAAGTGGGCACTCATATAGTTGAGATCCTCATAGGTGAGCTCTGTGCCCATATTGGAAAAGGCGGCTCGTTCGCTGAATTTTCGGCAGCTCTCCTCAAAGAGGTCTATTATCGAAGCATACTGACTGAGATCAATTTCCGGTGCGACCTCTTTGGGGTATTTTTTGAGCCAAATCTTTTCCATTTTCAGTTCTCCTTGCTGTCCTTCAGAGCCACTTTAAAGTCTAGATGGACTTCGTCGCGTATGATTCTGTCTGCAGCAACCATGACGAAGTTTTCAGAGTTGTAGGTGATGCCATATTGAGTGCGATCAAAGGTCAGTGTTCCTCGGTAGAGACCTTTTTCCTCTGAGAAGTTCACAGAAATGGGGTGGGTTTGGTCCTTAATGGTCAGCTGTCCAGAGGCCACTCCGCTGCTGGGCTCAGAGCCTTGAGACGGCATAGTGATAGATTCCAGCACAAGTCGAGCCGTGGGAAATTGTTCCACTAAAAAGAAGTCCCCGCTTTTAACGTGATCCATAAACTGGCGGGCTCTTCTTCCCCTCAAGTCCGTGACGGTGAAGGAATTCATGTCCATGACAAATTCGGCAGAGGCAATTTTTCCATCGACTTTTTGCACTTGGCCTGACTTCAGAAATATTTTTCCGTGGTGGCCACTGGTGATTTTTTTGTCAGCTCTCCAATTGAACTCACTTTTTTTAAGGTCCACGGCAATAGACTCTTGGGCTTTGGCGGAAGCCCCAAAAGCCAAGTGTCCAAGTGCAAAAACCAACCCGGTCAAGGTCATTAATATCTGCTCTCTCATGCTGCTCTCCTCACCGCAAAAATAGCTGTGTCATTGATTTTAAGTAAGATCCCCAAAATTCTTCAATAAGAAGACCAGAAATACAAACCTTATCGTCAGCCAAAGACAGCCAACACTTTGTGCGCCGCCCCAATAAGCCTCTTGCAAATCTCCCTATCTGGTGGAAGATATCCCTTCCATGGAAAATACGCTGACCCCCTTAAACAGTCCTCGATACTCCCTCACCCAGCAGGTGCACTTTAGCTGTGGGCATCGCTACGCGAGCCCAGAACTATCAGAAGATGAAAATAGGCAGGCTTTTGGGAAGGACTTCACTCCTCATGGGCTGGGACACAATTTTATCTTTGAGGCAGAGGTTTCAGAGGGGCTCTCTGGGCCCGAACTCCAGATGGCCCTTAAGCAAGTCAGCGAGCTGCTCGACCACCGCTTTCTCAATCAGGACGTGGAGCACTTTCAAAGCCATGTTCCTTCAGCGGAAAATATCGCAGTTTTTTTGTTTTCTGAACTCGAGGCTCTGTTGGAGTCTTCCATGAAGGCTGTGCGGCTGCAGAGAGTGAGGCTGGTGGAGAGTCGTGATTTTTGGGTGGACTATAGGGGGCTAAAAAATCCCGCGGTGGCCCAGGTCTCTAGGCGCTATGTCATTCAGTGTTTGCATCGTCATCACAACCCGGACCTCAGCATGGAGGAGAACAAGCAGCTCTACCACAAGTGCTCAGCTGTCCATGGCCATGAGTATAAGGTAGAGGTTTTGGTGGAGGGGCCCATCCACCCAGTCACAGGGCTTGTCATGTCAAGAGAGGCTTTGGATTCCCTAGTTCATGAAGTTCTTATTGCTCCCTTTCACGGTCAGTTTTTAAATGACCATTTGGGGAACACTTCAGGTGAGATCATTGTGGAAAAGTTCTTTGCCCGGCTCGAGAGCCACTGGCCTGAGTCTTTTCCCCGTCTCTTAGGTCTGGTTTTGCGGGAGACCAGAAAAAACTCTTTCTACAAAATGGCGGAGCGCTAGCGAAAAACTTTTTTGAGCCACTTGAGCTTGTCCGCATAGGGAGGGTAGAGAAAGCTGGGGTCGATCCATGTGGGGCGGGAGATCACAGTTTTGGGGCGGGAAAAAGTATCAAAGCTATACTGGCCATGGTACTGACCCATACCGCTTGGGCCAACCCCTCCAAAGGGAAGCTGAGCCGGCCCCACCTGCTTGACAGTGTCATTGATGGCCGCGCCCCCAAAGGCCACCTGTTCGGTGAATTTCTTCTTTGTCTCGCGCCTGTTGCTGAATAGGTAAAGAGCAAGAGGCTTGGGCCAGCGTTCAATGAGCTCTAGGGACTCATTGATGTCGTCGACCTCAATGATGGGCAATATCGGGCCAAAGATCTCCTCATTCATCAAGGGAGTGTCTAGGCTTGAGGGGCGAATCAGGGTGGGGGAAATGTAGCGCTCTTCATCATTAGTTTGGCCTCCGACCAAAATCTTGCCATCACCCAGATAGCGTTGCAGGCGTCGGTAGTGAACCTCACTGATGATTCGGGCGAAGTCCTTGCTGTAGCGAGGGTTGGGTCCATAGAACTCCTCAATGCAGATTCTGAGCTGTTCAATGAGCGGACCAGAGATGGCCCTTTCAACCACAAGGTAGTCCGGAGCCACACAGGTCTGGCCCGCGTTGATAAACTTTCCCCAGCAGATTCTACGTGCCGTGGGGATGAGTTCCGCAGTGCGGTCCACCAGGCAGGGGCTTTTTCCCCCCAACTCCAAAGTTAAGGGTGTCAGATGTTGGCTTGCGGCCTGCATGACAATTTTCCCCACTCGAGGACTGCCGGTAAAAAAGATGTAGTCAAAGGGCTCTGCTAAAAGACTTTGACTGATGGAGACATCTCCTTCAAAGACCTCAAAGCAATCTCCGTCAAAGTTGTCGCGGATCAGCTCAGTCAGCAGTTTTGAGGAGTGGGGCGCAAGCTCTGAGGGCTTCAGGCTCACGACATTTCCAGCAGCCAGGGCACCAATGGCAGGTATCAGGCTCAGGCTAAAGGGGTAGTTCCAAGGAGAGATAATCAGCACATGGCCAAAGGGCTCGGGGTGGATGCGGGCAGATCCGGGCTGCAGGTAAATGGGCAGAGGCTGTCTTTTAGGCCTGGCCCACCGATGAAGGTTCTTAAGTGCCAGCTTGCACTCTTCTAAAATGGGGGCGACTTCAGCTCCATAGCTTTCAAACTCGGCTCTGCCAAGATCCTGGCGCAGTGCCTGGCAAATTTTCTCACTGTGACCGGAGACGATGGTCCGTAGTTTGACCAATTGCTGCCTGCGAAACTCAAGATCTCGACTGCGTCCGCTGGAAAAAAACAGCTTTTGCTTAAGCAAAGCCTCTTTGATCATAGCGGCTCTCCGAGCTTTTGTATGGAGTCTGCTCGAAAGCGCAATCGCAGGCCGATCCACAGAGTCAGGAAAAGCACAAAAAGCCAAAGGGGCGGAGTTCCGCCTAGCGGGGAGCCGCCGGACATATCCACTCGGCCACAGGCCAACATGGGGTCTGAGCCAAACTCATCTCTGGGGTAAAGGTAGCTTATCCCATCCATATCGTCTTGATGGAGGGCCAGTCGCTGCTTGCCACCTAAGTTGTAATACATCAGAGCTGAAGGCTCGGAGGAATGGCCCAACCCCAAAGTGTGTCCCAGCTCATGGGCCAACAAAAGTTGCCGCTGGGCCGAGCCCAGGTTGTGCATATTGGCCTGAGCTCCGGAGTTGACGTTCACAATCACCAGGCCCTTGGTGATGCTGAGTCCAGAGCCAATAAAGCCACCAACCGCCGTGACAAAATCAAGACAAGTGGAGTCGCAGCCATTGGGATGGTCATTGCCAAAATCATCGGAACAGGCCACGACCAGAGCCTCCGGAAAGCTAAAGTCCTTGAGCTGTGAAGCGGCTGTGGCGGTCAGTCCCTGATACTGAAGTTGAAGGCCGCTACTTGGCACGGATTGCCAAAGATCAATGGCCTTTTTCAGATCAGATTCAATGCTTGCAGGACAGAGATCCGGGTTGAGATACACTTCCACAGGACTTTGCTGAAAGCCCTTCAGAAGACTGGATCCGCCCAGAGTGAAGCTCTTGGCCGGAGGGCTTAAAACTATGACTAGGGCGAAAGTTGTTAAGAAAAACTTCATGGTCCACTCCACAGACGGTAACTTGCCGTCAACATCAGGTGCTGGGTTTGCTTTTCGGAAAGGGGCCAGTTGAAAGCAAGCTCCATATCGATTCGCCAGGGGCCCTTCGTCCACCCGGAGCCCAGGTGCCATAGCAGCATCTGAGCGGTCCTGTCACCAGCAGGCCGGTGAAACACCTGCATGCCAGCGCCGTCGTTTAAGACCACTGCGCCTCCAGATCCCTTAAATCTCTCCTGTAAGAGCCCCGGTCCTGTCCACCAGTCCCAAGAGGAATCCGCAGCTCGCCCAAAGCCCCCTCCTCCGATTCGGCGATTGACCGGAAGTGTGAAGCCCATAAGCCGACTCTCTCCAGCTCCATCCAGCATCTGTCGCGGTAGGATGGAATAGGAAAACCGAGGGCTCAGTTGCCAATTCGGGCCCTTTAAGGGGATAAATAGACGCAGAGACAGGGGGTAATAGGACACCCCAAGAAGATCTTTTTTTCCTGTGAGGCTCGAGGTGGTGGAGTAAGTGTTGTAAGAAACCCAACTCAACCCACCCATCAAACTGTGGCCAGAAACAGTGCCGCCCATGGCCGCTGCGGGGGGGCGCCCCCCTTGTCTTTGAGCCAGGGCACTGGGGCTAAGACAAAGGCTAAGAAAAAAACCAATGACAATGCTGATTTGAAGTGTTGGCTTCCACAGAGCCTTTAATAAAGTCTGCAATGCTCAGCTCCTCTGCCGGCCTGTGTTTTCCTTAAATTCCCCAGCTTGAGCTTGCTGGGCTACAGCTTGCGCGGCTTTTTCAGCAGCCTGCGGATCTCCCAAATATTTTTTATTGAGGACCTTCAGGGCTCCATCTTCGTTTTTTTGCAGTTGGTAGAGTAAAGGAATTCCCGTTGGCAGATTCAGTTCACTGATGGCCTCGTCGCTGATGCCCTCAAGCTCCTTAATTAAAGCCCTTAGGCTGTTGCCATGGGCAACGATTAAGATATTTTTTCCCGCTTCAAGTTGGGGGAGAATGTCCGCTGTCCACAGGGGCATCACCCGCTGCTTTGTCTGTTTGAGGGCCTCGGATTGGGGGAGACTCTCTGGGGCTAAATTCGCATAGCGCCGATCAAATCGTGGGTGGCCTGGGTCCTGGCTGTCCAGAGGCGGCGGCGGGGTGTCGTAGCTGCGTCTCCAGGTAAAGACCTGCTCCTGGCCGTACTTCTGGCTGGTCTCAGCCTTGTTAAGCCCCTGTAGCTGACCATAGTGACGTTCGTTGAGGCGCCAGTCCTTAATCACCGGAAGCCACTCCTGACCCATCTCACTGAGTGCGAGCCAGAGAGTGCGAATGGCCCGCTTGAGCACAGAGGTGTAGACTTGATCAAACTCAAAGCCCTCGGCCTTGAGCAGTTGGCCGGCCTGACGGGCTTCTTCTTCGCCCTTGGGGCTGAGGTCCACATCCACCCAGC
>SKYF01000091.1 GCA_007128005.1 Bdellovibrionales bacterium | reverse complement strand
TCTGTTTAGCCGCAGCGGATATTGACGCAAGAATCGATGATATCGAGGCCTCGCTCCTCATCTAAGGGACCACGAAGGCGCTCATAGAGGTCTGCCCGGCGCTGAAAGCAATGCCTAGAGGCTTCGGCTCGGGCCTCGTGAATATTAGCCCCCTGACCAATAACCGTTCCCACATCTCCGGATAGGTATCTGCAGCTCACCTGCTGCCCTTGACCAACTCCGGCCACAGCCCGCTGGCTGAGACCCTCAGACTGGGCCCAAGCCACAGATCCCATGAGGACAAAAACTGTCGTTGCCACTAGGGTCATTATCCATTTGCTCATCATCTTGCCTCCCCGGAAAAATTTTCCGCTCTTGCCCTCTAAGGGGAGCAAGGCTCAAGCCAGATCGACCATTTTTCTATATTTATAAGCTATTGATTTTATTGAAGTAAACGGCTCTTGAGTCTAAAAAGGGCAACCCATCTCCACCGCTCGCACTGACAGGGACATTTTCCGGCCCCAATCTGTCAGCCTCCTAGTCACTCCCAAGCCTCTTTCAGCCCCAACCATCCTCCCCAAATAAAAAAACCACCGCCTCTGAAAGTGCGGTGGTTTTTAGCCTAGGTTCCACTTTGGTTTGTATCCTCTTCTAACTAGTTAATTTCCTCAGCATACTCCCAAGAGATAAGCAAGAATTCTCCCAGGCCATTGACTTGTAGATCATAGACCACTTTGAAGAGTTCATCGATTGTTTGACCTCCACCCTTTAAACTCTCTTTTTTCTCAACTAATCGAACAATCAATATTTCCCTAGGATTTTGACTTGTACCACCGACTCCCTTTTGAACAAAAAGGTACCTCTCATCACCCAGTTCAACTTGGTCTTGCCAGGTTTTGCTATCTAGCAAAAAACTCACTTGTCGAAGGTTTTTTTGAGATTCAATCACAATCTGTCCTTCTTTCGATAGGCTATCGGCGATAAACTCCGTTAACACTATGGCTCTAAACTCAGAAGAAGGGGTCCCGAGCTCGACACTCAGCTTTTGTGTCTGATAGCTCTCCAAGCTCTCGATCATAGATAAGAGCTCTGCATTTTTGGCGCTCTCATCTGAGAGAACGAATCCATCCTCTGTAGCAAGGTAAGTTGCTATCAAGATCTGTTCGTCTTCTACTGTACCTTGAGGGCTGATAAGAATCTGAATTTTATCGCAAGAACTAACTTGAGTGCTCTCACACACTCCTGTCAGATGATAAACCACACCATCTATTTCGAATGATCCCGAAAAGACCCCTGCACCCCCAAAACCTTGATCAAAGCTAGGAAGACTCACTTCAACAGGAGAGGCGTCTTCGGCTGTCTGAAAAGTTAAAGTGATTTGCTCAATTGTCGATTCACTGGTTTCTCCTTCTACCTCTTGGGTCTCTTTGTACTCAGCTTGCAGGGCAATGACTTGGGGTAGGGCGATAGAGGCTGTATCTTTAGCTTCGTCGGATTTATCTTGCACTTGCTCAGCTCCAGCCTCTTTACCACCAGTCTCCTCACCGGATTTTTCTGCAGGAGCCACTATGTCTGCGGCTTGAAATCCTCTGTCTGAACAGCCGATGGCCAAGGTCGATGCGAGCATAAAGGCGGTTACCAGTCTCAATTTGGGGTCTAGAAATTTCATGGGTCTCTCCTCTTATTTTTTGTCGTCGTTAATCCATAAGTCCAAAATCCTGGCGTGAAGAGGACCGCTCTTCACCCTACAAGGGCCCTGTGAGAGCAAAGACGATGCCAGAGGGTGAGCGCCCTCATCTGGTCAATCAGGGCGCTGAACAAAGTGAAATTTCACACAGATACAGGAAGAGTGGTGGGCTTCTCAGGGAAACTAAAAATTCGATCCTAGGGAAGAAAGGCCAAATTTCGGCCCTCGAGTGACCAATCTGGTCTCAAAAGTACTCCTCTACTAGGACCACAGAAATCTGATCGACAAGGATCTGGGGTTCAGAGCCTTCCACCTGCTGAAAAATTGAAAGATTGACCTCAATGGGCACCCCCTGCTTAAGATCTTGAATTGCTCTGAGGGAGGAATCTGAAGACGAGCCCCCGGCCGACGAAAAATCAAAGTGGACCTCTATTTGATAGCGGGATTTCTCCTCTACTCCGCCCACTAGGCAGAATATATCAGTCATAGTAAAGACCAGTCCTTCAGCCTCACTAGGCCCCTCACTTAAATCTCCCAAAGGGTATTGCTCATAAAAGAAGTTAGTGGAGTAACAGAGTCTAAGCTCCCACCCACCTGACTCCTGAGATACCCCCAGATCCCAGAGAAAGGACATAAAGATATGCTGCTCGGGACGAAGATCCCACTGGGCTTGAAGTCGAACAGGCACTGTATTGGCCTCCAACACATAGGTCCCACCAGAAAAGTAATCCATAAACTCCTGATAAAGCCCTTGGGAAGGAGTATGGCCCAATGCAGGCACTGTTAACCCAAAACTGTACAGTGCTATCAAAAAAAACTGACACTTAAAGCGAGTCATAATTTACCCCATTTCATTTACTGACTGAGTCAGTCTTAAACTCGGACCCACTCAAGACAAACTAGTTTTGACATCTTTGTAAAAAGATCAGAAATAAAATAAAAATAACAACGGACGTTATTTATTGACCGACTTTTCGACTCTCTAAAATGCCCTTGGTTGAATGAAAAGTGACCTCTGCAAAAAAACAGTCTCCCCGACTGAAAAGGGGCCGAGGACAGTCTCCTTGAGCGCTTTTAAGAGCCTCTTGTAGAGGGGTCTGGGTCCCTCTAAAAAAGGTCGAAAAAAAACCTATGATAGAGTCATCCCATTCAAGTGAATTCACCCACCCACCGCCAGGAGGAGAGCCCCAATGGAAAAGCAGTCCACCCATAAGTCTACAAGCCAGGCCCAAAGCCAACCCCAAAATCTCAGTGATCGGGACCTGCTGAAGCGCATGCAGCTTTTGGTGCAAAGAGAGAGAGGTCTTGTCACCGAAATCCTTCACCACTTGAGGGAGGTGGAAAGGCGCAAGCTCTACTCTGATTTGGGCTACAAGAGTCTCTTCGACTATACTGTCAAAGAGCTTGGCTACTCCGAAGGCCAAGCCGCACGCAGGATTCAAGCCATGAGGTTGCTCCGGGAGCTGCCCCAAGAGGAGGCAAAGGAGCTGGAGAAAAAGATTGAAGATGGCAGCCTCAATCTCACCAATATCTGCCAGGCCCAGAGCTTTTTCAATGAGGTCAAGAAAGCCTGCCCCGAAAACCCCCTTCAGGCCAAAGACAAGCTGGATGTTCTTAAAGAGCTTGAGCACAAGTCCTCCCGTCAGGGCCAAGCAGCCCTTATGGAGAAGAGGCAAGATGCAGGCTTAGATGTGTCCTTGCCAAAGGAGAAGACTCGGATTTTGTCGGGGGAGCACTCAGAGCTGCGGTTGGTGCTCAGCAAAGAGCTCTTGGCCGAGCTCGAAGAGGTTCGCGCTCTTTTGGGACAAAAGGCCATGGGGATGAGCTGGGCCGAGCTGATTGGCGAGATGGCGGCTTTGAGCAAGGAGGCCCTCAAGGATAAAAAATTTGGTAAGAGACGAGAGAAGGCGACGCCATCCACTCCGGCGCTGAGGAGACGCTGCATCCAAACTGCCGCGCCCAAGCCGAGGTCGATTTCAAAGAGCAAAAGATATCGAGTGTGGGAGAGAGATGGTGGGGCCTGTGTGAAGTGTGGAAGCAAGACAGGGCTTCAGGTGGATCACATTGTTCCGGTGGCTCTGGGGGGAGGTTGCGAGGAGGAGAATTTGCGCCTTTTGTGCGGAAGTTGCAATGTGCGAGAGGGGGTGAAGGAGTTTGGGCTGATGAGGATGAAGCGAGAGGATCAGTCAGTGGGAAGAGACAGGATCGAGTTCTGTGAGTGGGGCTCTAGGGGGTAAAATTGACCGCCTTTACCCACAGGTTCCGCCGAGGGCCTTAAAGTTTTCGGGCCACCGTCATGCCCTCTAGGGTGGGCAGCATAATGGCCTGGTAGTGGGGTGAAGTGGCCAGCCAAGAGTTGAACTCTTTCATCACTTCTACGGCCTTTCCGGAGCTGAAATTGGATCGGGTGGGGTGTCCATAGACAGCACCAAACAAAAATGTATTGTCTCCCACAATAAGACCTCCTGGCTGTAAATTCCTATCAGCCCACCTGAGGTAGTCCATGTAGGCCGCCTTGTCGGCATCGATAAACACCAAGTCAAAGGGGCCCTGATCTTCAATCTCTGAAAGCTTTTCCATAGCCGGACCGGCGACAAATTCAATCCTTTCACCAAGGCCAGCTCTTTGGGCAAAATCTCGAGCCTTTTGGCTGCGCTCGGGGTCAATCTCAACAGTCCATAGCCTCCCCCCCTCTGGAAGAGCTTGTGCCAGCCACAGGGCCGAGTAGCCATAAAGGGTGCCTATCTCCACAGCCTTTGTATCTTGCACCTGGGGTTGAGACTGAAAGTGGCTCTGAACGAGGAAGTTGAGCAGCGCTCCCTCAAGGGGAGAAACCGACATTGAGAGCAGCTGATCGGACTCGAGCTCTTGCCGGATCTCCTTCATGATGGGGAGCTCTTTGACAAAGGTCTCAGTGATGTAGTTGAGGGAGGCCAGCTCTTGAGTGCGCATAGTGTCCCATCAGGTGTAGAGCGGTCTCGGACAGCATGTCAAACCCCTGGAGCTAAAAGGTTTATGACGAGCCCCATCATTGACATTTCAGGGCCGTAACGCTACACAACAAGATTCCATTTTCGAAGGAGGGACAGTTTCATGATCTTGCATCGTCGCTTTTTGTCTTTCACCTTGATGGTCTCGGTGGCCCTTGCCTCCCTCGTTCACCTCTCCTGCACTCGCAGGGTCAGCGATCAAGACACCACTCTCAATGCCGCAGTGAATGTCAACATCAAAGGGCTGGACCCTATTTACTCCAGTGACAATCATACCAATGCCGTGGTCGCCCAGATATTTGAACCCCTTCTGCACTATCACTACCTAAAACGCCCCCTGGAACTACAGCCTCTATTGGCCGCCGAAATGCCCAAGGTGAGCGAGGATGGATTGACCCACACCTTCAAGATTAAGGCTGGGGTGTTATTTCACGACAATCCCGCTTTCCCGGGGGGCAAGGGGCGCGAGGTCAAGGCTGAGGACTTTGTCTACTCCTGGAAAAGACTCGCTGACCCGCGAAAGCAAAGCGATGGCTTTTGGATTTTTGATGGGAGAATCAAGGGGCTCAATGAATGGCGTGAAGCCGTAGCGAATGGAGATGCCGATTATGAGACCCCGGTAGAGGGTTTAAAGGCCCTGGATGACTACACTCTTCAAATTCAGCTCACCCGCCCCTACTACCAACTGCACTATGTTTTGGCTATGCCCCAAACAGCTCCAGTCCCCAGGGAAGCTGTTGAGAAATACCAGGATGAGTTTATGAACAACCCTGTGGGCACCGGGCCATATATCCTCGAAAACTGGACCCGTAATAGCCAGGTGACCTTGGTCAAAAACCCCAACTGGAGGGAGGAGTTTTTCCCCTCAGAGGGCGAGGCCCAGGACAAAGAGCGAGGCCTATTGGAAAGCGCCGGTCAGAAGCTTCCCTTTGCAGAGAGAATCGTCTTTCACGAGATCATTGAGGATCAACCTCGGTGGTTGAACTTTATGCGTGGCAATCTAGACTTGGTAGACATCCCCAAAGACAACTTTGATAGCGCTGTAGTGGGCGATGCCATTGCTCCACAGCTGGCTGAAAAAGGGATCTCTTTGCAGGTTTCAACTGAGCCCGACGTCACCTATATCGCCTTCAATATGCGCGACCCCATATTGGGAACAAATGAGAATCTTAGAAAAGCCATGTCGCTCGCCTATGACACCGAAACGCTGATCGAGCGCTTTTACAATGGTCGAGCCATTGTCGCCCACAGTCCCATTCCTCCTGGGGTGGACGGCTACGATGCGAGCTTTCGCAACCCCTACAAAGAATACAATTTGGAAAAGGCCAAGGAGTATCTGAGCAGAGCGGGCTTTCCAGAGGGCAAGGGCCTGCCAGAGCTTGAGTTTTCTGCCATCAGCTCCCCCACTTCACGGCAGATGGCCGAGTACTTTCAGCAGAATATGGCTCAAATTGGTGTGAGAATACGTATCAGCTCAAGCAGCTGGCCACAGTTCACCAATAAGATTCGCGAAGGGCAAACTCAGATCTATGGAATCGCCTGGCTGGGAGACTATCCTGATGCGGAAAACTTCCTTCAGCTGCTCTACGGTGGCAATGTCAGCCCAGGTCCCAATGGCTCCAACTTTCAAAACGCAGAATTTGATCGCCTATACGACCAGGCCTCAAAACTTCCTCCGGGAGCTGAGCGCACCCGACTTTATCAGCAAATGAGAGATCTCGTCGTGGCCCAAGCTCCCTGGATCCCCGGAGCCCATCGGCTGAGCTACTATGTCTCCCATGAGTGGTTAAAAAACTTTAAGCGCAATAGCACAGTCCAGGATTACTTAAAGTATCTGCGCATAGACCCCAAAAAAAGAGCTGAGCGTAAAAGCAAGCTATAATAAGGAGTAGGTAGTGTGAGTTCGGACAGCCTGATTCAAGTTAGAAATCTTTCCGTCGACTTTCAGACCGACGATGGGACCGTGAGAGCGGTAAAAAATGTCTCTTTTGATATCCCAAAGGGCAAAACCATTGGCCTGGTGGGAGAGTCAGGCTCTGGTAAAAGTGTGAGCTCTCTGGCAATTATGAGATTGATCCCCAATCCCCCCGGCAAAATCACAACTGGGGAGATACTCTTTGATGGTCAGGATCTCTTAAAGCTGTCTGAACCTCAGATGAGAAAAATCCGCGGCAACCGCATCTCCATGATCTTTCAAGAGCCCATGACCTCACTGAATCCCGTTTTCACTGTGGGAGACCAGATCTGTGAAACCCTTATGTTACACAGAAACATGGACAGAAGAGCGGCCTTGGCCAAGGCCGTTGAGCTTCTGGATCAGGTGGGCATTCCCAACCCCGCACAGAGGGTGAACTCCTACCCCCATGAGATGAGTGGAGGCCAAAGGCAAAGGGTGATGATTGCTATGGCCATTGCCTGTGAGCCCGATCTGCTTATTGCCGATGAGCCCACCACCGCCCTTGATGTGACTATCCAAAAGCAGATTCTCGAGCTATTGGCCAGTCTTCAAAAAGAGTACAACATGAGCGTTCTTTTTATCACCCATGACCTGGGGGTCATTGCTGATATCGCAGACCATGTGGTGGTGATGTATAGGGGTGACATCGTTGAGCAGGGAAGCACTCAAGATATCTTTCGCCAGCCCAACCACCCCTACACCAAGGGGCTCTTGGCCTGTCGCCCCTCTCTGGATAAAAACCCCCACCGTCTGCCCACAGTGAGTGACTTTATGACCGAAGATGGGCAGGAGAAGAACTTTGACGTGGAGTCCATTAAGCAGGTCAAAGCCTCTCGACCCATACAAGAAGAGAAAAACTCGGTCCTCCTTGAAGTCAAGGCCTTGGAAAAGCACTTTCCCACCAAAAAAGGCCTCTTTGGCAATGTGCAGGAGTGGCTTAAGGCTGTGGACAATGTGAGCTTTCAAGTCCGGAAGGGACGAACACTGGGCCTAGTGGGTGAGTCCGGCTGCGGAAAAACCACTTTGGGCCGAAGTCTGCTGCGACTGATAGAGCCCACCTCAGGCCAAGTCCTTTATAATGGCACCGATGTCACGGCCCTGGACCGCAAGGCCATGCGCCAGATGCGTCGCAAAATGCAGATTATCTTTCAAGACCCCTACGCCTCTCTGAATCCGCGCATGACGGTGGGTTCGGCAATTATGGAACCGATGATCATTCACAGCATTGGTGAGAGCAAAGAAGAGCGCATGGAGCTTGCAGGAAAGCTGATGGACCGGGTGGGCCTGAGCCGAGTGATGCTCAACCGCTACCCCCATGAGTTTTCTGGGGGCCAGAGACAGCGTATCTGCATTGCCCGAGCCCTGGCCGTTGAGCCTGAGTTTATCGTCTGTGATGAGTCGGTTTCAGCTCTGGACGTGTCCATTCAAGCTCAGATCCTCAATCTGCTTTTAGATCTGCAAGAAGAGCTCGACTTGACTTATATTTTTATCTCTCACGACTTGGCCGTGGTGAAGTTCATTTCAGATGAGGTGGCCGTCATGTATGGGGGCAAGATTTTGGAGATGAATGATGCCCTCGGCATCTATGAAGACCCCCAGCACGACTACACCAAAAAGCTCTTGAGCGCGATCCCCAAGGGCTTATAGCCCTTGCACACAGTCCCGCACTGAAGCTGGGCCGCTAATCGTAACGGAGCTGCATCAGGGTGTTGACTGTCTTTTTGATTTTCTCAATATCAAAGGGCTTGGTGATATAGTCGTCACAGCCCACCTCAAAGCCCTTCTTAATATCGACTTGGGAGTTTCGGCCAGATACAAAAACAAGGGGAATATCTTTGAGGTCTGAGTGTGACTTCATCAACTCCGCCAACTCATAGCCATTGATCCAGGGCAAACCAATATCTAAGATTAAAAGATCAATGGGGTTGTCATCCAAAACCAAACTCAACTGAGTCCCATCGGCTGCTGTGATAACCCTGTAGCCCTCGCCCTCAAAGATGCGCTTCATCGCTGCCCTCAAGGTCTCATCATCCTCAATAATAAGTATTGAAAGTGGCTCCTTGCGATTCTTGAGAGCGCGAAACTCAGCCAAAGAGACCACCTTTTCCTTGGCCATTCTCTCCTGGGTGATCTTTTCAATTTTGCTCACCAACTCTTTGCTGTTGAATTTCGATCGCGCCAAGTGCTTGTCCTTTCCCTATAAAAAGCCTGATGCCACCTGAACTTGTCTATTCGTGGGCATGCTCCTGGCTCTCTAACCACCTCTCCGCATCCATCGCCGCCATGCAGCCCGTTCCCGCAGCCGTGATCGCCTGGCGGTAAATGGGGTCTTGGACATCGCCTGCGGCAAAGACCCCTTCCACTGACGTGTAAGTGGATTTGTCTTTGGTGATAAGATAGCCCACCTCGTTCATCTCCAACTGGCCTTTAAATAGATCCGTATTGGGCTTGTGGCCAATGGCAATAAAAACTCCATCCATGGACATTTCTGTCTTCTCACCTGTCTTCAGGTTGGCCACTCGAATGGACTTGACCACATCGTCTCCGAGAACCTCATCGAGAGCCGAGTTCCACAACACCTCAATCTTGGGATTGTTCAGCACCCGGTCGGCCATGATCTTAGAGGCTCTGAATTCATCCCGACGGTGGATCACATAGACCTTGCTTGCAAAGCGGGTCAGGAAGTTGGCCTCTTCCATGGCTGTATCGCCCCCTCCAACCACACAGACCTGCATATCACGAAAAAAGGCCCCATCGCAGGTGGCACAGGCTGAGACTCCACGACCCAAAAACTTCTTTTCGGACTCCAGCCCTAGGTATTTGGCGCTGGCCCCTGTGGCAATAATTAAACTGTGAGTCTGATACTTCTTATCCCCAAGCCATAGCTGAAAGGGGCGAGAGGACAAATCCACTCGACTCACATTGCGGGTGACAAAGCGAGTGCCAAAGCGCTCTGCCTGTTGACGAGTGATGGTCATAAGCTCCGGCCCTTGAATGCCTTTGGGGAAGCCGGGATAGTTTTCCACATCCGTGGTGGTCATCAGCTGGCCTCCCGCCTCCTCGCCTTCAATCAATAGGGGCTCCAAATTAGCCCGGGCCGCATAAATTGCGGCTGTCAGCCCTGCGGGCCCAGAGCCCACAATAATCACATTTTCCACAGCTTTATCCTGGGGCTTTTCAACGGGTGCGCTTGAACTCACTTGATCTTCTCCTTTGATAGTTGCAGCTGATAGTTATAAGAGGATGCTCAGTCTAGCCAATCCCTGACACCATGTCCATAGCTCTTGGGCTACCGCCTCAGGCTCCAAAATTCTCTCCCCTTGCTGACGCGGCCAGGCGTTAGGTGGAAGCATTTGCGTGTTCATATAGCCTGGGGAGAAAAGGCGAATATCTAAGGGCTCTGCTTGCAGGGAGCGAATGAGCCCTTTCAGGCCATGCTTGGCGGAAGCGTAGCTGGCCGCCCCTGGATCTGCCCTGTCCTCAGCAACGGCCGAGCCCACAAAAACCAACTGCTGGAGTCTTTTGAGACCACCCATCTGCTTGCTCTTCAAGACCCAATGAATCAAGCGGGCCGGGGTCAGCAAACTGAGCTGATAGGCCCAGAGATGATCCTTCCACTCTTTGCCTCCGTAGGGTCCATAGGGACCGCCTCCCGCCAGATAAACAATACGATGGGGATCGAAGTCACTGAGCTCAGGAAACAAAATCTGCTCCACCTGCTCGGCTGCCGCCAAGTCCAGGGCCTGAAACCGAGCCTGCTTCAGCCTCT
>SKYF01000137.1 GCA_007128005.1 Bdellovibrionales bacterium | reverse complement strand
TGGCATCTGTACTGTATTGAAAGCTCTCCAAGCTACCAGCTGCCCCCCCCTCCTGGGGGTGAGTGGGAATTGGCGGCGGGGGCATCCCCCGCATTATTTAATGTCAGTGACCCAACTCGGGTTCCACGGATTGCTAACTTGCCCGGCATGGAGAGCTTTATTGCCGTGGGTTTCAACAATGAAAACAAGCTCAAGGTGCTCCATCTCAGCGAGGATCTATCCCCAGTTGTAGGTTTCAACTTTACTGCAAACATTCCCATGAATATATTGCACTACATTAAGCTGATCCCTGAAGATGGAGAGGACTTTTCCATTTTGATCGCATACCTGGAATTGGGTGGAGGAGGAAATCACAAAATTCTAAAAGTTGAGTCTTCTGGCAGCCTGGCCTCTTCATTCTCTCCAGGCACTGGAGGAGTTGTGATCAGTGGTGCCCAAGGGGTATCCAGCATGGAAATAAGTACAGTGAGCGACAAGATATATCTGGCAAGAGGTACAAATATTGAAACCAGAAATCTCACTGATGGAGCCCTTGATGTCACTACAAATCTAGGTTCCCCAGTAAACCACATTCAAAAAGATGCCAGCGACCCCAACCAGATCATTATCTCTCTGGGGTCAACGCACATTGCAAGCTACAGCATTGCTTCGCAGAACATCACTAGCCAAACCACATTGAGCGGCACTCAACCCATCTCGGATATTTTAGTGCTTCCAGATAGAACTTTAGTTGGGGGGCTTTTCAATCAGTATGATGGACAGAGTGTGAACCCAAACCTGTTGGGTCTTGATGAGAATGGATTGTCTATTGAAGGCTTCACTCCATCGTTCTCAGGTCGAGTTCGAAAGCTCTCTTACGACTCTAATACTGGGAAGCTCTGGGTGGCAGGAGATTTTGAGGGGATCCTCAGCCAAATTGATGTGGTGTCAGGAAGTCCTTCAATAGGGTTCCAGCTTCCCTCTCAAAACTTTAAAGATACTGCTACCAGTAGCCCAGAAGTTAGACACATGGTTCCTCTGGGCAGTCAAGGGAAGAGACTTGTCACCAGTGGGTGGTTTGATCAGTTTAATGGTGAGGAGGCTCACTCACTGGCTGTGATCAAGGCCCCCGAATAGAACTGAGAGGCCTCTTTGATCGGCCAGGACTTTCCTAATTAGTCTAGCTATTTCTCTAGCCAGCCATTTACAAAACAGCCACCCACTTTGCAACTCACGTCGGAGGTGATTTGGTTGCGCCAACGAGTACTCCATCCATTTGAACGGCAATCCTGGTCTTTACAGAGAGTGATATCCACATGACCCTCTGACTTCAGCAGAGAGCCAATGCCGTGGCAGTCTTGCCCCAGGCACTGAACCTCGGCAATCACATTCCCCCCCTCAAACAACTCAACAATCTGGTAGCCCTCTTCAAAACATCCTCCGGGCAAACAGCGATATTCGTAAATACGTCCATCGCCCCTAAACTCTCTCCATCCAAACTGACTACAGTCCAATGAGAAGCAGAAGCTCTGATCCAGGGCCAGAGTTTGCAAATTAAAGGACTCCCAACCTCTTACAAGACAGTTGCTCCCAAGACAGTTGACATCGACTTGGGCGAGGGCGGGTGTGGCGAAGAGGCCGAGTGCGAGGGCGCAGAGCCATTTTTTGGGGGACAGACTTTGAATGAGTTTCACTTGGAAAACCTCCTTGTAAATTGGTTGTGTCGCTAATGAGTATGAGCTAGGGGGGAAGCAAAGACCAATGCAAATTGCACTCCTGCACTTTGGTCCGAGGGTCTGAAGGTCCGAGGGGCGAGGGGGTGCGGAGGGGGGCTGGGGTTGACGCGGGACTGCGAAAGCTGGGGATGGGGATACCCTTTTGGGCGGGAGTGTGGGATGAAATGGGGTCATTTTAGGGGGTAAGATTTATGGCTCAGACAATCAGCAGTTTTATTGATTACCACTTTCGGCATTTCAATGCGGCAAGCCTTAAGGATGCGGCGATTGCCTATAGAGAGCATCTCGACAAGGGCGGCAAAATGCTGGTGACCTTGGCAGGAGCCATGAGCTCGGCAGAGCTGGGCTTGTCGCTGGCGGAGATGATTCGCCAGGGCAAGGTCCACGGCATCAGCTGCACCGGGGCCAACCTAGAGGAGGATGTGTTTAACCTTGTGGCCCATGAGCACTATGTCCGCATCCCCAACTACCGAGAGCTGTCGGCAGAGGATGAGGAGAATCTTTTGGAGCGCCACCTCAATCGAGTGACCGACACTTGCATTCCCGAGGAGGAGGCCATTCGTCGCATTGAAGGGGCCATTGTGCAGAAGTGGCAGGAGGCCGGCAAAAAGTCTCAGAGCTATCTGCCCCATGAGTACTTTTATCAGATCTTGCTAGATGGCTCTTTGAAGAAGTCCTATCAGATTGACGAGAAAAACTCTTGGCTGCTGGCCGCAGCTGAAAAAAATCTGCCCCTGTTTGTGCCCGGATGGGAAGACTCCACTCTAGGCAATATCTTTGCCGGCCATGTGATCTCGGGAGATGTTGAGCCTTCTGTTTTAAAGAGTGGTATCGATTATATGATCGAACTTGCGGACTGGTACCCAAAGTCCGTGACGCCCCAAGGGGTTGGATTTTTTCAAATTGGTGGGGGGATTGCCGGAGATTTTCCCATCTGTGTGGTGCCCATGCTGGAGCAGGATTTGGGGAAAAAGACTCCCAAGTGGAGCTACTTCTGCCAGATCTCCGACTCCACCACTAGCTACGGCTCCTACTCGGGAGCTGTTCCCAACGAGAAGATCACTTGGGGTAAGCTTAACAAAGACAGCAAAAAGTTCATTATTGAAAGCGACGCTTCTATCGTAGCCCCCCTGATCTTTGCCTATGTTCTAGGTTGGTAGTTGCCCTGAGCGCTAAAATCCGCTAGGGATGGCCTGATAGGAGGCCTTTTCTATGAGAGCAAGTGGTTATTTTTTAGTTTACCTTAGTTTTGTGTTTAGCGTGGCTCCAACTGGAGCATCTGCTGAGTGGATGTTTCAGGGCAGTATCCAGACCTGCTATAAGCACCATCGGGCGCAGATGATTGAGCTTGCTGTGGCTGATGAGTGGGTCGAAGTGGTGCCCTCTCAGATTCTCGCCCGCCACGGCTTGACCTCTGGCGGCCAAGGGATGAACAGCAGTCAGTTTAGCTTTCGCACCTCTCACAACGGCATAGGCCCTTTGACTCTTGGCCCCTTTCTAGATTCAGAGGAAGCGGATTTGGCCACGGCGGAAGTGCAGTCCGCCCTGGTTCAGGAACTGTGCATGGATCACCCTCTTTGCCGAGGGCACTTTTTTACCTTCAGTTCTGCTGAAACATCAGATGGGTTGGTCTTTAAGACAATCAGCCGCCTGCTCTGCGCCCATCAAAGCAATATTGAGAAAATTCTTAGTCTAGAAACCCATCTCCTGCCCTAGATGCAGAGATGACTCCAGTGACAGCCACTTCCGTGAGTCCCGAACAGGAAGTGCGCCCCTGCTGACCTGGCAAGCCTCCGACTCTGGTGCTCTGGCTTCGATATACTTTAGTGACTGACGATAACCGCCAGTCACTACTTATTTGCGGGGATCAAAGGCCTCGCGGATGCCCTCGCCAATGAGGTTCAGGGAGGTCAAGGTGATGATCATGGCCGCTGAAGGAAAGACAGCCAACCACCATGCTATGGTAAAGTGGGCCTGGGCCTGCTGAAGAAGTTCTCCCCAGCTGGGTGTGGGCGGAGGCAGGCCAAATCCCAGGTAGTCCAAGATGGCCAAAACGGAAATATTGCTGGCTATAAAAAAAGGTGAAAAGGTGATGAGCGGAGAGAGCCCATTGGGAAGAATGTGCTTGAAGATAATCCGGCCCGTGCCCACTCCCTGGGATCTGGCGGCCTCCACAAACTCCCTCTTGCGCAGCTTTAAAAACTCGGCTCGCATATAGGCAGAAATCCCCACCCAACTGAAAAAGGTCATCAACAGGACGAGCACAGTTAAACTGGCCCCAAAAATTGAAACCAGGGTAATAAGAATGATCAAAAAGGGCATGGACTCAATCACTTCCACCAACCTCTGACCCAAGAGATCGGTCAAGCCCCCCGCAAAGCCCATCAAGGCTCCGGCTATGACTCCCACCGTGTAGGCCGAAAGCCACACCAAAAGGGCAAAGCCAATGCTGTAACGAAAGCCGTAGATCAACCTGGCCAAAACATCTCGACCTCGATCGTCCGTTCCGAACCAGTTTTGCCCTGAAGGAGGGCCTGGATAGATGTCCACATCGGGATTGGATTCCCTTGGGTTCCAAGGCACCAAGGGCCAAAGGGCCCAGTTCCCCGAAGCTTCCCAATCCAAATTGCGATAGTCAGTGATGGCTCCGAATGTTTGACCAAATTCAGCGGGGTGATAGTACTTGTAGACTGGAAAATAAATTTTCCCCTGATAACTCATCACAATAGGGCTGCTGTTGGCCCACATTTCGGCTGTTACACTTAAGAATAGTAGGAAGGCAAAAATCCACACCGAGATCATGGCTCTTTTGAGCTTTTTAAAACGCCGCCAGCGCTTTAGGGTCAAATCGTTGGAAATCCAGCGCTCAATCATGAAAAGTCAATCCTCGGATCAATAAGCACATAGGTCACATCGCTAATCAGTCTGCCAATGAGAAGCAGAGCTGACTGAATAAAAATAAGAGCCATCAAAACATTGTAATCTCGATCCAAAACCGACTTATAAGCCAAAAGGCCCATGCCGTCTAAATTAAAAATTTGCTCAACAATAATGGACCCCGCAAAGAAAAGAGTGAAAAAGCTACTGAGCCCTGTGGCCAGAGGAATCAGAGCATTTCTCAAAGCATGCTTGTAAATGACCTTTCTCTCCTCCAAACCCTTAGCCCTGGCGGTGCGGACATAGTCTAGCTTGACCTCCTCCAACAAAGAGTTTTTCATCAAAAAGGTCAGCACACTAAAGGCACCAATCATATAAGCCATCAAGGGCAGAACAAAGTGATGGACTCGGTCGACAACTTTCTCCCACCAATTCATATAGTGGTAGTCATCGGAGTAAATACCCCCTAGAGGAAACCACTCTAAAAAGCTCCCACCTGCAAAAAAGACTATGAGTAAAATCCCAAAAATCAGCGGGGGAATCGAGTACATAATCATGAGAATCACACTGGAAACCATATCGAATCGACTGCCGTCTCTGACGGCCTTTAAAACCCCCAAGGGTATACACACGAGATAAGTTAAAATCAGGGAGACAATCCCAAACTGTAAGGACACTGGCAGCTTACTTAAAATGACCTCGGTCACTGGAAGCTCAAAAGAAAAGCTCTCTCCAAACTCAAGGGTGGCAATGTTTCTCAGCCAAATGAGATAGCGCATATAAACTGGCTGATCAAAGCCATAGCGAGCCTTCATCTCCTCAATGACTCTCTCGGAGACTCCCATATCAGAAGCTCCCATCCCTCCAGCCATGCGGATCTGATTGATTCTCTGCTCAATCGGCCCCCCTGGGGCCATATTGATAATTAAGAAGGTAATCAGGGTGATCCCAAAGAAGGTGGGAACAAGTAAAAAAAGGCGCTTAAGGATATACTTAAACATGAATTTTTACTTGGTGATCCACCAATAGCCATCACCTATTCCGTAGCTGTAGGTGGGCTTTTCCATACCCATTCGATCACTGTGGGCGTAGAGCTGATATCTATCCACAAACATAAAGGCATAGGGGGCATCGGCTGCGATCTGCCGATAAACCTCTTGGAGTTTTTTAATACGCTCCTCGCGATTGAGTTCTTGGCGGGCCTCATCAATCAGCTTGTCCACTTTGGGATTGCTGTAGCCAATGTAATTAGAACCCCCATCTCGCATGGACTCTGTATGCCAAATCTGCTTGGGATCCACATCCACAGAGCCTCCGCCCCAGCCCAACTGGACAGCGTCAAAGTTGCGCTCATCCAAGGCTCTTACTAGAGAGTTCCATTCCAAAAGACGAATCGTCATGTCAATCCCGGCGTTTTTTAAAGCCTCCTTGTACTGAGTCATGTACTTTTCGTTGTCCCTATTGGCAAACATCAGGGTGAAGCGGAAGTCTTGCCTTTGTCCGTCAATCTCTTTACTTAAAATCCCCCTTCTCTCCTTATCCTCCCAGCCAGCCTCGGTCAAAAGCTCTTGGGCCCGCTTGGGGTTGAAGCCAATGGGTTCAAGCTCGGAGTCAGCAAAAGGATTTTGACGATACCAGGGCCCTGTGGCCAACAGAGACATATTGTGACGAAACTTGCGGTTCATATCCTCACGGTCCATCAGGTGAGCCAGGGCCAGGCGAACTCGACGGTCTTGAAAAAGAGGGTTGCGCAGATTCCAGCCCACATAGCCATAACTCTTAGGCGCTTTGTTCTCCACCTGCTGCTTGTGGACGCTTCGTCCCCAAGCTCGTCCCCTGGTCTGGCGGACAAACTGATCCGCACTCAGTTCGCCAAAGTCCAAGTTTCCTCTCTGAAGCTGAGCCAGACGCATGTTCTCCTCACGGATAATGCGGAAAAAGATCTGATCAAACTTATTTGCCCCTTTCAGGTGATCAACTTCATTGCCCCACCAGTCTTTGTTGCGATGCAAAACAATGCTGCGCCCCCCGTCATAGCGATGGAGTCTGTAGGGACCAGAGCCCACCATCTCCCGCCCCACTCTCTTGTCCGGGTCTCCATAGAAGTGCTTAGGCACGACAGTGAGGGTCGCCAAGACACTAAAGTTGTTGAAGTACTTTTGGGAGGCCGTAAAGCGGATGGTCCTGGAATCTACGATCTCAGCTTTTTCAATGTTCTCATAATAGGGCATACTTCGCGCCGCCAAAAATCGCGGGTCTTTGATAGCCTCAAAACTAAACTTCACATCTTCTACGGTGACAGGTTTGCCATCGTGCCACTTAGCGCCTTCGCGCAAAACAAAAGTAAAGACCATTCCATCTCTGGAAACTTCCCAGCTCTCGGCCAAGTAGGGCTCAAATTCATAACTATCAATATTGCGCATCAACAAGGTGTCAAATACCGGCCCCTGCACGATGGTGCTGTAGAGGTCCGTGGAAGAAATCGGATGGAGGCTCTCTGGTTCAGCTCCCAGAGCTTTATAAAAGATCCCCCCTTGAGGGGCATCGGGATTGCCAATGGGTTTGATCTCGATGGCTGTGCGGGTCTGACCGGACAGTGCAAACAAGGTAACTGCAATAAGAGTGATCAGGCCAAAGGTTCTCAACAACATAGTGAATCTCCCCTATAGAATTTAGACGCGAAGAGTCTAGATTCCCTCTTCTAAGTCTCCCTATATATAAGTCCCAGGCTTTAACAACAAGAAATTTGGGTCGCCAAAATCAGTTTTCCGTCATAAAACAGTTCTGGAAGCAATTTTTCCGCCTTTGAGTTGCAATAAGGCCGAGAATTTGCTGCGATGTGAAAAAATCAAGATTTAGAAAACCGAATCATTTTGGCAGGCCTCAATGACCACTCTCTCTAGCTCCAACCCAACTTCAGCAGTCCTGTGGACCTGGTACAATCCCATTAGCTGGATTCGCCCTCTATATATATGGACACTGTCCTGGGCGCAAAAACCCGGAGCCACTCGGGCCCTGGCCTTTTTGTCGGCCATTGAGAGCTTTGTCTTTCCAGTGCCCCCGGACCCTTTGCTCTTGGCCATGGGCACCGCTCGCCCCAAAAAGGCTCTTCACTATGCCCTGATCTGCTCCGTGGCCTCGGTGGTAGGAGGAGTGATCGGCTACTTTCTGGGCTTTGCTCTGTGGAGCTACACCTCGGAGTTCTTTTTGACCTATGTTTTCCCCCCGGACAAGTTTGAGACTGTGATTGGGCTCTTTCAGAACAATGCCTTTTTGACGATCTTTTTGGCGGGATTTACTCCCATTCCCTACAAGGTTTTTACCTTGGGGGCGGGAGTGGCCGGGGTCAACCTGCTGGCCTTTGTCCTGGGCTCGCTGCTGGGACGCTCTCTGAGGTTTTTTCTGATCGGTGGGCTGATGTTTTACTTTGGCCCCTCTATTCGCAACTTTGTGGAAAAGTACATGGAGAAAATCTCCATTGCCCTGGGTGTGTTGGTTGTTGTCATCTTCACCCTGACCCAGATCCTCTAAAGGTCTTGGTTTCCCCCTCAGGAGGGGATATAGTTGCGACTGAGATGAGTGTAAACCTTTCCGAGTTTAAGAGAGCTGTTGATCGCCTGAGAGAGGCTCTTGCCCAGCCAAAGGATGAGTTTGTGCGAGACTCCGTGATCCAGCGCTTTGAGTTCTCGGTAGAGCTTGCCTGGAAGACGACTAAAAGGACCATGGGGACCCCCACCTCTGCTCCCAAAAATATTGTTCGCGAAATGGCTCAAAACTCCTACATTTCGAATGTTGAACTGTGGCTTAAGGCCATTGATATGAGAAATCTATCCTCCCACACCTACAAGGAGGACCTCGCTGAGGAGGTCTATCACTTTGCTGCCAGCTTTTTGCCTGAACTTGAAAAACTTGTTCAAGAGCTTGAAAAGTCATGAGATTTGGACTCAGTCCAGAACAACATCAGTTTATCTCTGAATCTGTGGTGGAGCCCCTGACTGCCCTGGGCGCTCAGGTGTACTGCTATGGATCGAGGGCCAGGGGGGACCACTCGGCCTTCTCTGACCTCGATCTGATGGTCGAAGCAGAAGGGCAAAGCATAGAAAAGGTCCGCAGGGAACTCTCTCAGATAGAGGAAAAGGTTGAAGACAGCCTCTTTCCCTTTAAGTTGGACTTGGTTTTGCTCTCAGATTTTGCTGCGGCCTACAGAGATTCCTATGAAAAAGATAAGATTGCATGGTAAGGAAAGGCTCAAATGGACCCCAGCCAAACTGCCTACTATAAACTTGGAATTTTTGGACTGCCCACTCAAAGGGCCACTTCTCGGCTTGTTTTGCTTCCTGTTCCCTGGGAGGTCACCACCTCCTACGGCAATGGCACCTCGCGAGGCCCTGAGGCCATCCTCAAAGCCAGCCCTCAGATTGATCTATTTGATCTGCGCTGGGGAAAGGCCTACGAGCAGGGCTACCATATGGAAGCCATCCCCAAGCACTTGATGGAGCTCAATGATCAGCTCAAACCGAAAGCGCAAAAGCTGATCGCAGAGCTCGAAGAGAACGGCGAGCTGTCCCCAGCAAGCCTCAAGGTGCAAGAGGAGATCAATCAGGGCTGTGACCAAATGACCGATTGGGTCTACAGACAGAGCCGTGAGGTTCTGGCCGAGGGCAAGCTGGTTGGCCTGATTGGTGGGGATCACTCAACTCCCCTTGGAGCCATTCGGGCGGTGAGCGAAGCTCACTCTGGAGACTTTGGCATTTTGCACATCGATGCCCACCTGGATTTGCGCCAGAGCTATCAGGGCTTCAGCCAATCCCATGCCTCTATTATGTACAACGTTATGGCGTCCGAGTTTAAACCCAAAAAGCTCGTACAGCTAGGCATTCGGGATTTCTGTGCTGAGGAGTTTGCTCTGGAACAGAGCCGAGAGGACATCATCTGTCTTTATGATGGCCAAGTGAAAGAGGCTCTCTTGTCGGGAACAGCCTGGTCGATGATCTGTCGTAAAATTGTCGAGAGCCTGCCTGAGAAAGTCTACATCTCCTTTGATGTGGACGGGCTGTCGCCGTTTTTTTGCCCCAACACAGGCACCCCTGTTCCTGGGGGACTCGACTTTGACCAGGCCAGTTATTTGTTTCTCGCCTTGCACAGAGCCGGCAAACAGATCGTCGGCTTTGACCTCAACGAAGTGGCCCCCTCGCTCTCAAACCCAGATGATGAGTGGGATGGAAATGTGGGGGCCCGGCTGCTTTATCAGCTCTGTGGGCTCAGTGTGAGCCCTTCTCACAGTAGCTTAACAGTAGCTTAAGCCTCTTAGCGGGCGTAGCGCTTGCGCAGGCTCTCGCGGATCTCAGCCCCCTCAATGCTCAGGCGAGTCCAGGGAATTGCCAAAAGACGATCGGCCTCTATGGGCTCCTCTGTCTCCTCGCAGTAGCCATAGGTGCCGCCCTCAATACGACCCAAGGCCATTTCGATTTCCAGCAGTTGGCTGCGCAGCCTCTCGTGCATGGACAGGAATTCACTTTCCTGTAAGGCTCTGACAGTTTGATCTCCCTCGTCCCCCCCCTTGGAGTCCTCGGTGTTGTAGAGATCGTGGCGATTCTCTCTGACCCGGTTTAGGATTTCTGCCTTGGCCTCAACTAACTTTTGCTTACATTGATGCAATAAATCTGCAGTTAAATCTGCCATAAGGAGTCCCCTCCATCCCTTGTTTAGTTCCAATTTGGAACTGAACTATTTACACACAACCTAAATTCAAATTGCAAGAATAAAATCTTAAACCCCCTTACAAGCCCTAAGTCCCTGACAAAAGTCATATCCCCAAAAGTCTTGAAAGCCTTGCCAGGAGAGCAAAAGAAAATCTTAAATTGTCTTTCAAAAAATCTCCATTTTTTTTGATGTGATGTATCATTTCGAGACATTGAGGACAAAATCCAACCTCAGTTCGACAGAAACTTAAACGAAAACTAAAACTCTAAGGCTTGCACAACCACAGGCCTCCACACATGGCGCTCATGGATCCAAGCCTTGACTCCTGAGGTGTCCTCCACATGGTACCACTCACCTCTCTCGCCGAGCCTTTTAAATGGGGTGTATTTATCCGCAATGGGCAGTTGTGCAGCAGGGTGACGTGCTCCAGGGCCGGTCTTGAGTTCCGCAATTCGGCTCCGCACAGCCAGACAGCGAAATTGACTTGCCGTCACAAGCCTGTGGTGCACCCAGTGCTCTTCGCCATCCTGGTCTCTGACCTTTAACCATACGCCCCTGCGCTCCAGTTGAACTAGGGGGGTGTAGAGTCCGACAACCCAACTGACGGGGTGGTGAGCTCCGGGGCCACTGCGCAGGTTGACCTTCTCTCCCCGAACGCAGAGGGCTCGGGCTAAGCCCTCGTGACTGAAAAAGAAAGTTGTGCATAAGAGCAGCAAAGTCGATAGACCCAGACTTCTTTTTTTAGCGGTGTTCATCTTCGGATCCCTGTATCGGCTTTTCTGGAGTCACATCAATGATATCATCCCTCCCTCGGCCTGAGGCCCCTGAGACCCCTGAGGCCCTGAACACCACCACCCGGCCTGAGGCCAT
Source organism: Bdellovibrionales bacterium (assembly GCA_007128005.1). GTDB lineage: Bacteria > Bdellovibrionota > Bdellovibrionia > Bdellovibrionales > UBA1609 > SKYF01. Next base: position 18,152 of record SKYF01000137.1, on the reverse strand, counting down.
CTGCTGGGCAAAGCTCCTTTTTAGAGAGTTGACAAAATAAAGACGAGTTGGCGGAAGTAGAGCGATCAGACCGAAGAGGTCGGTTAAAAATCCTGGGGTCACGAGCAGCAGACCGCCAACAAAGATCACCAACCCATGGAGCAGGCTATCTGCTGGCATTTGCCCTTGCTCCAACTCACCGGCCAGACGACGAAGCAAAAAGTAGCCCTGGGCCTTGGCCAACAAAGCTCCCACTAGCCCCGTCAGCACCACAACTCCAATGGTCGGCCAAAGTCCCAACAGCCTGCCCACACGAATCAGCACATAGAGTTCAGCCAAGGGAACCAAAGTGAATAACAAAAACAATCTAGCCAGCACGCAACCTCATTTTTGTTTAGTCTGGAAGATCCAGGACAACTTGAATAGGACAGTGGTCCGAACCCTCCACCTGGTCCATAATCTCCACCGACTTCAGGTAGGGGACCAGACCAGGAGTAACACAGATGTGGTCAATTCTCCAGCCGCGGTTGCCCTGTCTGGCCATTTCTCGATAAGACCACCAAGTGTAGCGATGGGCCTCGTCCGGATAAAAGTGGCGGAAGGTGTCGACAAAACCGACATCAAGAAACTGTTTAAACCATTGCCTTTCCTCGGGCAGAAAACCACTGACAGAGCTCAGTCGCTTGGGATCAAAGACATCAATGTCCAAATAGGCCACATTGTAATCCCCTAACACAATGACTTGCTCGCCCTGTTCAATCTTGGCCTGAAGATGCCGAGTAAAGAGCTGCAAAAAGTCCTGTTTGAACAGATGGCGCTCCTCTCGCGCCGAGCCGTTGGGAAAATACACATTGTAGAGAGTAAATTGAGGATGCCTGCTCACCACAAAGCGGCCCTCACTGTCAAAGCGAGGCTCCCCAATACCATAACTCACCTCAAGGGGCTCACTGCGAAAGTAACTGGCTATTCCGGAGTAGCCCCGTCGCTGTGCCGAAGACCAATAACTCGAGCGGCCAAGGGGTGAGATCAGCTCTAGATCCAGTTGTTCAGGATGGGCCTTGGTTTCCTGAAGGCAGAGAATATCTGGATCTTGCTGCTCAAAAAAATTAAGAAAGCCCTTTCGAGCACAGGCCCTAATCCCGTTGACGTTCCAAGAAATGATCTTCACAGGACCTCCTTCGCGCAGCTTGCTGAATAGGTCTTTTTGTGGCAGAAATCTAGCCTGATCCGAAATGTTTAATTATACGTAGCGTAATAAAGGCGCAATCAAAGGAGTCTCTCATGCCAATGATCGGTCAACCTGCACCGCAATTTACCACCCCAGCTGTAGTGGACGGAGGGGACTTTAAGGATATCAGCTTGTCCGATTACCGTGGGAAGTGGGTGGTGCTGTTTTTTTACCCTCTCGACTTCACCTTTGTCTGTCCTACGGAACTCACTCAGTTTCGCGACTTTCAAAAGCAGTTTGCTGAACAAAATGCCGCAGTGCTTGGTGTGAGCATTGACTCGGTTCACTCTCACCGTCGCTGGATAAAGGACGATTTGGGCAACTTGGGCTACCCTTTACTGGGTGATGTGACCAAGAGGATGTCCAGGGATTATGGAGTGCTCCTTGAAGAGCAGGGAATCGCCACACGGGGGACCTTTATTATCGACCCTGAGGGTACGATTCAATATATGGGAATCCACAACCTAAACGTGGGGCGTGACGCGGGAGAGATTCTGCGCGTACTCTCTGCTCTGAAAAGCGGTGAGCTCTGTGCTGCAGGCTGGAAGCCTGGAGATAAGCACATTGTGGCAGGATAAACCTGCTTTCCAAGAGTCGACAACGGCCTTTTACGAAGGGCTGCATTTGGCTCTGACCCACCAGTCCCCTCGGGTGGCCGAACTTTGGCCCAATTCTGATGCACTCAAAGGCCTGTTCAGTCCCTTTGCTGTGCAGATACCTCAGTCAACCTATGAGCAGGCTCAGGAGTTGATTCAAGCCCTGTGGCATTTGAGTCAAAAGCCTGCCTATAGAAAGCAGGTGACCTCCCAACAGGGTTCAACTGCCCCCCCCTCTGCCTGGCCGGCGGCATCAGGAGTTCTTATGGCCTTTGACTTTCACTTAGGCGAGGACTCCCAATTGCGCCTGATTGAGGTCAATACTAATGCTGCTGGTTTCTTGCTGGTTAATAATTTATATAAAAACAATCGAAGCTCCACCGATCAGCTTTTGGCCTCCTTTGCGAAAGACTATCAGCTGTTTGTAGATTCGTTAGAATTTAGCGGGCGACCTGACTTTTCATCCTGTCACCTGGCAATTGTCGACCAAGACCTCTTGGGGCAAAAAATGCTTCCTGAGTTCTATCTCTATCAATCTCTCTTTTCCTCTCGAGGACTGCAGTGCTCCCTGCTTGATATCACAGAGTTAGCTGTCAATTCTGGGCGCCTTTGCGGCCCTGATGGAAGACCCATTGACTTTGTTTACAATCGCTGCACAGATTTTTATTTAGAGCAGCCTGACTCCTCTGCCCTTAGGTGGGCCTATGAAAATCACGCCTGCTGCGTCAGCCCCCATCCCGCCGTCTACGCTTTGCTGGCAGATAAGCGCCGAATTATGGACTGGAAAGCCTGGGACTGTTTGCCTGAAAAAATCACCGAGTGCCTGCTTGGCACTCGACCTCTGTCGAGCTTTTCTGATCCAGAGCAGGTCTGGGGGCAGAGAAAAAATCTGTTTTTTAAACCTCAAAGCTCCCATGGGGGAAAGCAGGTCTACAGAGGGTCCTCTATTTCAAAAAAAATGTTTATGAACTTATGGGGCAACCCAGACATGCTGGCTCAAGAGTACTTCCCGTCAGCTCCTCCCACCTTTATAGGGCCCCTGCGTCCGGCGTCCAATGAGGGCTGGAAGTACGACATCCGATTTTACGTCTATGAGGATCAAATCCAGTTGGGAGCCGCCCGTCTCTATCAGGGACAGGTCACTAACTTTTCCACGCCTTTGGGCGGGTTTGCTCCCTTAACTTTTTCTTAGATCCGCCGAAAAGGTGTCTATGCAGGAGAACTCACTGGCTCGGCATCTGCCAGCACAGCAAAATGACCCCTATGAGAGCTTTGATCAGCTCGATGGCTCTCACCCCTGGATGGAGCGAGTTCCAGAGGGCTTGATCAGCTATCCCGTGCGCGAACTGGCTGGCGGGAAAGTGGCCTACTTTAATTTTGATCTGGCCATGGAGATGGGATTGATTCCCCAAGACCATCCCAAAAAACTCAACCGACGCCTTGAGAGGAGAGTTCTAAAAACCTTTTGCCTGCGCATTATCAATGAGTACGACAAAGAGCAGGGCATAGAGTTTCCAGAGGAAACTTTGAAAAAACACCCCTATATGGCCACTCGCTACTTGCAACTTCAGCACCCGGATAAAACGGGCCGGACCTCGGGAGACGGACGCTGCATCTGGAATGGGCAGCTCTCAGGCCCCACAGGACTCTGGGATGTCAGTAGCCGAGGCACCGGAGTTACCGCCCTTGCCCCGGGAGCTGTCTTGGCCGGCTGCCCCTTGCAATCGGGGAATACCGATTACGGATATGGCTGCGGTCTTGCCGAGATCGATGAGCTCTACGGTGCCGCGATTATGGCCGAGATATTTCACCGAAACGGCCTCAATACGGAGCGTATGCTCTGCGTGATCGACACCGGCGATGGCTATGGAATTGGAGTGCGGGCTGGCAAAAATCTCTTTCGCCCCGCTCATCTGTTTCTTTACCTCAAACAGGGTCAGTATGGCTCTCTTAAAAAATCCACCGACTATATAATCGAACACCAGTTTCGCAACAAAGAGTGGACCATAAACCCCAGGCACCCAAGAAAATACGAGGCCTTTCTGGATGAGGTCTGTGAGAGTTTTGCCCAATTTGTCGCACAACTAGATCGTGACTATATCTTTGCCTGGCTCGACTGGGATGGAGACAACGTGCTGATCAACTCTGGAATTATTGATTACGGCAGCGTTCGTCAGTTTGGACTGCGTCACGACCAGTATCGCTATGATGATGAAGACCGATTTTCAACAAATCTTGGAGAACAAAAGCTCAAGGCAAAAAAAATCATTCAGAGCTTCGCACAGTTGACTGACTTTTTGAATCACAAGGAAAAGAAGCCTCTAGATGCCTTTAGAAGGCATCCAATTCTACATAAGTTTGATCAACACTTTCAGTACTATCTCCTGGACCGCTTTCTCTATCAAATGGGCCTCCTGAGGGAGCAAAGAGAACACTTGCTGCAGCATCGACGCAAAGAGGTGGACCGTCTGTTTGCTCAGTTTTCCTATTTTGAAAGAATCAAAACCTATAAAAAAATGAGCAAGGTGGCCGATGGTGTGAATCGTCCCGCTATATTCAATATGCGTAGGGCACTGGCTGAAATGGCCCACAGGTGGTCTACCAACAGTAAGGAGCCGCTGATCAGCGAAAGAGATTTTTTTCACCTTATACTTGCTGACTCAGCCAGTAAAAAAGACAAGAGGCTGACAGACAGACTCGGAGTAAGGATCCGTCGCCTGCAAACCCAGTACGTCAAAGTCCTCAAACTTGTCGGAAAAATGAAGCAGGGCGACAGCCCTCTTTCCCCCGAGACTTTTGCCCGACGTGCTCAGATTATCAATCGTCCAGACCGTGTCACTGGAAATGCCTTAATCAACATAGTGAGTGAGATTATCGAATTTAAGAAAAAGGGACTCAGAGATGAGGACATTCAGCAGGCCATTGATGAGTTCACCCAAAGTCAAAGTTGTCATCCGGAACTCTTTGAGCCCAATTCCCTAGGTAAACTCCACCCCTTGCGCCAAAATCACCGCCTGATGCGCTCAATTTTGAGCCTCGTTGATGGCTATAAAGAAGACATTTAGTTTCGCTGGCTTCCCCTTTCAAGTGATGGTAGGGATAAAAGGAGTCAGCACAAGGGGTAATTTATGTATGTGATCACGGGAGCCAATGGCTTTATTGGTAGCGTCTTGGCCCGCCAGCTCAATGTCCTTGGTGAAGATGATTTGATTCTGGTTGATTCGGTGGATCCACAGACCCGGCCAGGCCCCCTCTCCCATGCCAAGTACACAGACTACCTGCCCAGTGAGGGCTTCCCTGAAATTCTGCGGAAAAACAGCTGGCCAAGAAAAATCACTGCTGTATTCCATATGGGTGCTTGCTCTTCCACCACTGAAAACGACTTGGAGTACCTCAGGAAGAACAACACCGAGTACTCGAAAAGCCTGTTTCAGATCTGTGCTGAGCTCCGTGTTCCCTATATTTACGCCAGCAGTGGAGCCGTCTATGGCGACGGAACAAGGGGTTTTGATGACTCTACCCCGACAGAGGAGTTCAAGCCCTTAAACCCCTATGGTTGGTCCAAGCTCCACTTTGATCACTGGGTCCTGAAGGAAGGGTTCCCTCAGGCTCCACCCCTGTGGGCTGGGCTGCGCTTTTTTAATGTCTATGGACCTAACGAATACCACAAAGGTGACATGGCAAGCCTTGTCTACAAGGCCTTTCAGCAAATCCGTCAGACAAAAGAGCTGAAGCTCTTTCGCTCCTTCCACCCGGACTATGCAGACGGCATGCAAATGAGAGACTTTGTCTACGTAAAGGACATCAGTCGCTGGTGCCTCGAGATCTTAGCCAAAGATAGTTTTAACAATGGAATTTACAATATGGGCTTTGGTAAGGCTCGGACCTGGCTCGACTTAGCCGACTCTATTTTTTCAAGCCTGAATCTGCCCGTAAAAATCAATTGGGTGGATCCTCCCGAAAATATTCGCAATCAATATCAGTACTTTACTGAAGCCAAAATGGATCGTTGGCTGGCTCAGGGGTTGAGCCGTCCAGAGTGGTCTATTGAAGAAGGGGTGAAAGACTACATTCATAACCACCTCCTTCAGTCAGACCCTTACTATTAAATGGGGGAACTCTATGGAACAGAGCTGGGAACATTTGCCCAAACATCTCAACCGCTATATTTCCAATCAGGAATACTCACGATACTCACCAGAGGACCAGGCCGTCTGGCGTTTTATTATGAAGGGACTCAAACGCCACCTATCTGTCTACGCTCACCCCTGCTACCTGAACGGACTTGAAAAAACAGGGATCTCTGACGAAGAAATTCCTCAAATCGCTCAGATGGACCTCAAACTAAGGGAGTTTGGATGGGGCGCTGTTCCCGTCAGTGGCTTTATCCCCCCTGCGGCGTTTATGGAGTTTCAGTCCATGGGAATTCTACCCATCGCCTGTGATATGAGAACGCGGGAGCATTTGCTCTACACTCCGGCTCCTGATATTGTGCACGAGGCCGCCGGACATGCCCCCATTCTCATTGACCCAGATTTTGCCGGTTACTTGAAACACTATGGAGAGGTCGCAAGACATGCCATTATCAGCCGCTTGGATCTGGACCAGTATCAGGCCATTCGCAACTTAAGTGATATCAAAGAGCATCCTGACTCCAGCGCTGAGCAGATTGCACTGGCCAACGAAAAACTCAACTCCATCAACTCTCAGATCAAAGATGTCTCAGAGGCCGGCCTCTTATCCAGAATGAACTGGTGGACAGCCGAATATGGGCTGATTGGCGATTTAAAATCTCCCAAAATATTTGGCGCAGGCCTGTTGTCCTCCCTCGGAGAAGCTCGATCTTGCCTCAATCCGGAGGTGAAAAAACTTCCTCTCACTGTAGACTGTGTGAACTACTCCTATGATATCACGGAAAGGCAGCCGCAGCTCTTTGTGACTCCTGATTTTGCCTCTCTCTATAGGGTGCTCGATGAGTTGGCTGAGAGGATGTCATTTAAAAGGGGAGGGGTTTTTGGGCTGAATCAGGCGCTGAAGGCTGAAAGTGTGAACACTGTTGTTTTGGACTCTGGAGTTCAGATCTCTGGACAGCTGAGAGAATTTTTAAGCCTCGATCCAAAACCCTCAGACTCTTCTCAGGTCTTTTACTTGAGTTTTTCAGGCCCCTGCCAACTTAGCTTTGAAAGGCAGCAAATCAAGGGTCACGGGCGAGAGCAGCACCCTCAGGGCTTTGGGACTCCACTAGGAGCGATCAAAGGACTCCCTAAGCCACTTTTCCAGTGCACACCTCAGGAGCTTTCAGGAATTGGACTCCGACAAGGAGAACATGTTCAGTTAGAGTTTGAGTCTGGCGTTGACTTGCGAGGACGGCTAAGAGATCTGACCTTTGCCAAGGGTCATTTAATCCTACTCTCCTTCGTGGATTGCGAAGTAAAAAAGGGTGGGCGAGTGCTATTTCAACCCGATTGGGGGACATTCGATATGGCCGTAGGAGATAAAGTGGTCTCAGTTTTTGGAGGGCCCGCTGACAGAGAGGAATATGAGCTGGACTCAGACTTCGTGAATGCAAGAGTGCCTCTAAAAAAAACCTCGGCAGAGCTCAGTCGTCAAGAGGCATTCTATTTGCAAATTCGCAGAATTCGAGAGAATAAAAACTCAAAAGATGCCCAACCCTTGATCGAAAAACTTTCAGAGGAGTTCTTCCATCAATTTTCTGCCAACTGGCTGATGGGCTTTGAACTTCTTGAACTCAGTGAATCTATGAATAACTCACCCCAAGTTGAAGGGTTGAGGACTCATATGGAATCACTTCGCCATCAAGTTGACCCGGAGATCTATGCCATTCTCACTTCACGTCGTACTGGTTAGAACCATATATTCTTCAAACATTGGGGCGTCGGCCAGGGCTATGGCCAATATGGGTGGATCCAGGTTGATATTGATCGACCCTCAATGCGACATCAACTCCAAGGCCAAGCAGGCAGCAGCGGGTGCTCAAGCCAGCTTGGAAGGGGCCCTGATCTATCCTAATTGGAATGAGTTCTACGCCCAGGAGGGAACGGGTCTTCGCCTGGCCCTCACCCGACGCAGTGGCAAGTTGCGCCCCCCCTTGGACCTCAGAGAGGCCCTTCAGCAATCCACGACCCAGCCTCGCACCAAGCCGTTCTCCGATATCTATTTGATTTTTGGGCCTGAAGACAATGGCCTTGCCGCATCGGACATGGCCTTCGTCAACCACAGTGTACAGCTACCCGTCTATGGAGACTTCAAAAGCCTCAACCTGGCTCAGGCTGTCCTTCTTGCTCTCTACATCTGCCAGAGCGAGCTGGAAGGAAGGTCAATAGAGCCCCCTGTTGACCACCCTTTGCCCCGACCCCTGTACTTTCCCGATGAGACCATTCGTCAGTGGCTGAGGGCCATGGGCTTTGACATTCAAGCACGCCGTTCCAGCGCCTACCTGACACTCAAACGCTTGCTCTTACAGAATCAACCCACCGAAGCTGAGCTTCAGGTGCTCGAGGCAATTCTTCAGCAAAATATCCGCAAGCTCAAATCCAAATAGACTTATTTTTTGCGGCCAAAAAGGCTGCCCACAATCTGTGACAGATCCCCTTTGAGCAGATCATGGACGCCGGTGATCTCTCCGCCCCTCTTTTTCCCGGATAGGGCGACGAGCTCTCTTTTGACATCTAGCGAGTTAGGCTCAAATTGTTGGGCCTTATTCAGCTGAGTTATGGCTCCATTGACATCCCCTTGGGCTTTTTTTATGAGTCCCGCTACCAAGTAGAAGATATGGGTTCGCCTCTCCTGAGCGGGAATCTCATAGAGGCTCTCACTCAAATCCCTCAATTCTTCTTTGCTAGGGGGGAGCTTTGGATTTTTTAAGCGGGCCCAAATAAAGTAAATCTTTGCCTCTTTCGACGGGAAGTTCTTTTGTGACTCACTAAAGGCTTTCTCAGCTCTTTCAAACTGATTTTGCCCCAAGAGCTTAATCCCCTCGTCTAGAAGACTTTCAGCCAAGACCTGCTGCTTCAGCTCCCTCTCCTTTAAAGTCTCTAGCATCTTCTCTTTTTTCACTGGGTCCATCAAAACAGAATAAGCCTCACTGACGATCGCAAAAAGATCCGTGAGCGCTTTGCGCAACTCGGGCGAGGCATCTGGCTGAAGGTGATCCGGATGATTGGACTTAGCAAATTCCTTATACACCCTAGAGATCTCCGTATCTTTGGCCTGGCCACCCACTCCAAAGTACTCAAACACCTCAAAGGGAGTCTTACCTTTCAGCTGTGCGAGGGCCCTTTTCAGCTCCTCCAAGTTGTGCTGAACTGCGGCTCCCCTAGCCTTGTCATCAATCACAATCAGACGCATAAGGGCCATAAAGTGAACGGCACGTAAGATCTGTGGAACACGATCAGAGAACTGCTCCCGCAATTCTAAAATGGTCTTTTCTTCACTCAACTGGGACACAAACTGGCTCAGTTCACTAAATAGATCTTTATTTAACATTTCCCTGTTTTTCTCAAGATTCGCAACAAGTCTCAGCGGGTGATTTAACCATGACTTGTAGAACTCCTGAAGATAGGCCTCAGGAATTTTTTTGATCTCATCATGAAGTATAGAACTGAAGTCCTGTAAATTTAGAACGTGGGGTCTATCCTTTCGATCTTCTGGAGAAAAATTAATATTTATTTCAGAAAGACCAAACAGGCTCCTGATCTCTCTTTTGATTTGCTCTTTTTTAACAAGACCCAATGCGTGGGGACTGAGCATGGCCTCGTTGACAAGGCTGGCCACTAAATCTCCCTTTTTGTGCTGCTTGGAAAACTCTTGAAACTCAGTCTCGGAAAGAAAACCCCCCCCAACTAGGATCTCTCCAATAAGGCTCTCGCTGCGATCGCTGTCTAGCTGAGTGATAGCTCCGTTCTCTAGTCCGATTCCGTACAATTCGCCTTCAGAGCTGGAGATATTAATATGTCCGTCCACTTTGGCGTCTAGAAGAATGGAAACCACTGCTGCCAGATCATAGCCACTGATCTCATCAAGCTCTTCAATCACCTTGAGTCGATCTCTGGAAGATGAATAGGGTTTGGTCAAAAGAGCATGCAGGGGAACCTTGATCTCTTTTACAAGGGGTTCGACTGCTTTGTTGATAGCGCCTTTGAGGGCCTTGGCATCAATCGGCTTAAATAGAAAGTCCAAGGCTCCAGTTTTCTGAATGGCATCAGCGGCAAAACCCTTATCGCGAAAAATGCCGCTAATGAATAGGATTGGAGATTTCTGAAATCGAGTAGATCTCAACTCCTTGGCCAACTCCACACCATTAACCTTGGGAAGCATACAGTCAATGATGGCCAAGTGAACTGGCTTGATCTTCACCACATTCAGGGCCTCTGGGGCGCTGTGAACCAGGGTGGTCTGAAAGCCGAGCCTCTTTACAATTTCTCGCAAGGCCTCTCCCACAGCTTTATCGTCATCCACAATAAGCACATTGATACTGCTCTTGTTCATGCTCATTCCATCGGCAACTCTCGGCTGCCACATAAGCCCAGTCCGGAAATTTTCGATCTGGATCAAAGGCGGGGTGCGGGCACACAGCTCAACTAATCTTCAGGGTGATGCTTTCTCCAGGCCTCTTGAAGGCGCTTTGTGAGGGTCTCCCCAGTAAAGGGTTTGACCACATAGGCACTGACGCCACTCATGGCGGCCTCAATCACTGCTCCTTTCTCACTCTCAGTTGTCACCAAGATAAAAGGAAGAGTCTGGAATCTCTCAATGCCCCGAACTTGCTTTAGAAAATCCAGGCCACTTGGCCCTGGCATATTGAGATCAGAAAGAATCAAATTGATAGGCGTTGCCCCATCGGCATGAAAAGTCAGCACACCCATCGCCTCATGGGCATCCTCTGCTGTGACAACTTTCATAAATCCTATGCGATTGAGGGTGTCCACGATAATCCTGCGCAGGTTCAAAGAATCATCAACAACTAAAATATGGGTATGTTTGGGAAACATGACAACTCCTTACTCGCTGAACCCTTAAATCCCTCAGGCTGCCAATTTCTCCCTATTATAGCCCCTCAAATTTGGAACCTCCAGAACGAATTTTGTCCCTTGGCCTAAGCTGGACTCGACCCAGACTTGGCCACCCAAAAGCTCCACTTCAGCTTTGAGGGCGTCTAGGCCAACACCTCTACCCGACCACTCGCCCACACTGTCTCGACTTGAAAATCCCGGAGAAAAAATCTCCTGGATAAGATCCTCATCGCTCACCTGCATCCAATCCCTGCCAGAACTCTTCTGAGCCAGTTTAGAGCGAATGCGCGTGGGATCAATGCCCTGACCATCATCAGTAAAGCAAAGTCGAATCCACTCTTCGCCTTGCCGTTGAAACTTCTCTGCTGAGACTTCTATCTGACCAGCGCGAGACTTGCCCAGCATCTCTCTCTCTTCTGGGGACTCCAAACCATGGTCAACCGCATTACGAAACACGTGAACAAGACTTGAGACCAGACCCTTAAAACTCGATGATTGGACCCGAACTGAGTTGAGCTTGAATTTAATGGGATTTATAGACTTTCCGGTTTTCTCAGCCACCAACTGCACCAAGCCATCAAAATGACCCAGCAATTGATCCAGAGGCTGCATCAAAAGAATCTGCTCCAACTCATCCCTCAAAGCCCTCGGTGTCTCATACTTCTCTGATAGCCCCAGTAAGTGCCTGACGTCCTCTTCCAACAATTCCACCCTGCGGGGACCACCAATCCCCAAAACCTCAAGGATGGCCCTATTTCCTTGAAGAAACCCCTCCAACTTTTCCTTTAGGTCTCTTACCTCTTCTCCAATGCCTTCCACTCCCCTCTCCTTGAGGCTCTCCTGAGCCCTGCGAGAACTGAGTCGAAGCTCCTCTAGATGAAAAACTCCGGCCTCCCCCTCTAGAGTGTGTAGTCTTCGATAGAGGTCCTGAAGATTTTCTTGTCCTCCCTGATCAACCAATTCAATCATCTCTTTAATAGCTTTGGATGAGGACTCAATAAATTCACTGAACTGAGATTTGCTCTTTAGTATTTTGACAATGGCCTGCGCAGACTTTTTCTCTTGCTCCAACTGCCGTTGACTCTCCACTTCCACAGTCTTGTCAGTGGCCACTAAAACCAAGTTCTTCACTCTGCCCTGATCATCTCTGACAGGGTGGTAGTCCAAGGCAATGTGCCGCCCTTGACTGTGAAGGTAGCGATCGCTCACCAGATCCTTTAGACTCTCAAAGGGAAGAGCCTCAGAAAAAGCCAACTGCAGCCACTTTTTAAACTGCTCCGACTCCTCTGCACCAAGTCGGAGGACCTCCCAGATTCTCTGACCTGCGGGGAGGGCTTCTAAGATCGACTCACAGGCCCTTGTATAAAAATTATGACAAACTCCCTCTTGATCAAAGACCACAAAGCCTTGCCCAAGGCTGTTCATTGTGGCCTGCAAAAGAACATTGGCCTGCTTGACTTCAATGGTGCGCTCTTCGACCATTTTTTCCAAATTTTTTGAGTAGAGCTCCAGCTGACTGCGCGCCTCTTCTAGATCTTGAATGACCTCTTCCTTGGCAACCAGCTCTCCCTGATACTTGCTATGAAGCCGCTCCTCCAGAGTCACATCATGCAAAATAACCGCCCAAAAAGTCTCTCCCCCATCCGAAAAGGGCTGAGTGACCACTTGAATTTTTCCCTCGGTGCCGTTTGAAGGAACTGTGTAACTCATCTCAGTCAGAGGAACAGCTTCAGCTTCCCCCCAGGTCCCTTGAGGGTTGACGAATAAACTCTGATCCTCCAGCGAGATCGCCTCATAGAACTTAACTGTACCTCGACACAGTCTTCGTATGGAAGACCCACACATAGTGGCTGCGGAGTTGTTGCAATAAACTACATTCTTGTCTCTATTGAGAACAAACACCGCGTCGATCAATGAATCAAAAAAGGAAAAGTCTCTCATTAGCCCTTCTTCAAAAATTTAAAGTACTTTGCCTCAATCACATCCATTTCCATCTCCTCGCCAGATTCCGGGTCCGTATAGGTCTCAGGAGCATTCACTGAACCCTCATTGAATTCAACGCCTCTTTTAAATAACACCATCTTCTCTGCCCCGGAGGCATCACTATAATAGGGGACATAAAAACTCTCTACCTCTGCAGAGGGAGGTAAAAAGCCCGCAACCATATTGATTTGGTCGACAATCACCTTAGGACAATTTTTATAGACGATTTGAACTCCCTCAGGGGCTGTCTTTAACCACTTGATCCACTCTCTAATTCCGCAGGAGTTGATCGCTGAGACCTTATCCAGATCAAAGATCACCTTTTTAAACCCAGCCCACTCCACATCAGAGAAACTGGCATCCTCATCCACGCTCCCTGAAAAGTTTAGAACGAGGGACTCGCCTTCGGAATTTTTTTCTATACTAAATTTACTCATATCTAATCTCCTTTTTTGTCTTTTAAATCTAAAAAATGTATATTTTTATCCACAGATTGTCTGGCCCGGCTGCTCATTTTAACCGGCAGCCTACAGACAATCAGAGTTTTTTTCCCTGGGTCCACAAATAGATAGTAACTGGCGCTGGCTTCAAAGACCATATAACTTCCAATTCCCGCCCCTGCGTTGCCCATGTTCATGGTCTGCTCCACCCCTTTTTCATAGCAACCACTTATTTTTTGCATCAATTTATCAATCAAGAGACTTCCAAAGGCGTCCTCACAAGCCACCAAGATCGAGTCATCTCTTAAGGAGATCTTGATTTTTGCTTTCTTGGGCATTTGCGGCAAAACCTTTGCTTCCCCTCTGTGGACTTGAGGCATGGGATTGTCTGAAGTCACGAAGGGTGCGTTGAAAATGACATTTGTATAGAGCTCATCGACAATGGTGAGCACTTCTGTCCGAAGAGACTCCGCTCGGACTTTTTGTTCCATAAATATTTTTAGCTCATCCAGCCATATGGGCTTTTGATTTAAGCTGTCAAACTCCCTCTGAAAATCAACAAAATTCCGTTCCCTGGATTGTTCGAAGTCACCTGGAGCGAGAATCGCAGCAAAGGGGTTTTCCATAACGTCAATTGGCCGAGACAGCATAAGAGCTGATGTTAACATTTCCTGTACAGAAAAAGGATTGCCCACCTGACAGACGTGTTGAAGGCCGAACTTCCGGACCTCTGAGACCAGATGAGAGGGCTCAATCCCCTCGGCAACCACAATGGACTTAGAGTCCGAAGCCCTTAGTGGAGTGACCAAATCCTGCCACTTCAACACACTGAGCCCCTTGCACAAAGGCTCTGCTAGAACACTGATAAGGGACTCCATCGGGTCCATGGCTTTTGCAGATTTCACGAAAAGACTATCGGAACAGACGCCCTGTGACTAAAGCGTTCTCTCCTAGGCGAAAGAACTGAACTCTACTCAGCTTTACTCTCTGGTCAAAATCCCTAATAGACAGGTCCTGAGTCCAGTTGATGGCGCTGGACCCGCCCATAAAAACTGGAGCTATAAATTGATAGATGCGATCCGCAGCCCCTTGCTGGAGGAAGGTCGAGTGGGTGTGAGCTCCACCCTCCACCAATATGGATGTCAAGCCCATCCCAAAGAGCTCTTTCTTCAACCAGGCTAAGTCCACAGAGCTCTGTCCTCCACGGCTGCTCTCATCAAAAAAAAGTAGAGTCACACCCCTTTCTTGCAGCTCTTTTAACTGCTGATCCCTTTGGCCGAGCTGAGACCCAGACCATTTTTCTTTCTGCTGACGAGAGATCACTAGGGTGATCTGCTGGAGGGGTCTGACTTGGGCTGCAGGACTCTCAATAAAGTGAGGCAAAGTGTCTCCGCTTGGATCTAAAACCACCAGGTGATTGGTTTTTTGCATAAATCTGGGGTGTCGAGAATTGAGCCGTGGCTGATCCACAAGAAAAGTCCCCGAGCCCACCAAGACCGCATCATAGACCCCCCTCAGGTACTGTACGGAGTGTCTGGCTTTTTCGTTGGAGATCCACTGGCTTTTTCCATCTCTCATGGCTAAGTGACCATCCAAACTGGTGGCCACTTTTAAGGCCACAAAGCAGGTTTGCTGGCGCATATTGGTCAGGAAAATCTCTGCCAGATCCTCCAATTCCTCCTGCAAAACCTCAGAGGGTTCACAGAGCACTCCCGCTTGACGCAAGATCTCTGCCCCCCTGCCACTGACTCTGGGGTTTGGGTCCTCCAAGCCATAGACCACCTTGGCAATGGGCCAGCGAGCCAACTCCTGGGCACAGGAGGGCGTTCGCCCCTGATGGGCACAGGGCTCAAGAGTGACAAAGACCTGGGTCCCTTTGAGAACCTCAGTCCTAGTTTTCGCGGGAATTTTTTTAAGAGCTGCCACCTCAGCGTGATCTCCACCACAGCGAGCATGGTGTCCAAAGCTTATTAGCCGCCCCTGTTGATCAAGTATGACAGCCCCCACCACTGGGTTGGGGGCCACAAAACCCTGGCCCTTTTTGGCCTCGAAAATGGCCAGCTTTATGGCCTGCTCAGCAGAAAGATTCTGGCCCAACTCAACCTTCACTTGGGTGAGCTCCTTACTCCTGCCAAGACTTCCAATAATCAGCCAGTTCCACAGACTCCAGCTGCGGATCCACAGAAAGCGGCCATCTTGTGTCAATCATCACTGCATACTCGTTGGTATGGGTCTTTCCACCGATGTTCTTAACCGCTTTTGGATGTGGTCCATGGGGAAAGCCAGCCGGATGAAAGCTCATCATCCCAGCATGCAAGTTGTCTCGACTAAAAAAGTCGCCATCATGGTAAAATAGCACCTCATCATAGTCGATATTTTGATGATAGAAGGGCACTTTCAAGGCGTCCTCGTCTTGCTCCAATGGACGGGGCAAAAAGGAGCAGACCACAAAGTCACGGGCCACAAAAGTTGTATGCGCACTGGGTGGTAGGTGCACCCTATGGCTCATCAATGGCATAATGTGATCCATATGCAAGGTGTAGGGAAATAGATCCCCCTTCCATCCCACAGTGTCCATGATGCACTCCCGATAGCGAAAAAGAGTTGGCCTGCCACTGTGTTTGACTTCAACCTCAAGGATCTCAAGTCCCTGCTTAGACAAAAACTCTTGTTGGGCCTGAAGGTCCGGCTTGCCCAGTGCATTGATATCGTAAGGGGCATGGCGGCCGACGATGCCTCGGTCGGGCTCCTGGTAGTGACTGCCATGATTTTCAATAATCAAAAACTCTGTTTTCTCTTCCGGCACAAAACAGTGAGTCAAACACTTAGGCATCACAATGTATTGACCTGGAGAATAGGTGAGAAGCCCATATTCGGTGAGAATTCGTCCTGAACCCTTATGACAAAAGTAAAGCAAATCCCCATCGGCATCTCTAGCCGCCCGCAAAGTCGCATTGGAACTTGGCTCACAGCAGCTCTTATAGATGCTCACCGACCGATTGTAGAGCAGCCTCTGCCACTGCGGACTTTTAGGCAGCTCCACCAGGTCGTACATATGAGGCCTGAGCGGCCCCTCAATCTCCACCCATCGAGTGCTTGGCTTTTTCTTAATAAGGTGGGACACGGGCCCAAAAAAGCCCAAAAGCCCCTGTTCTTCCTCATAATAACCCTCAGCAATTCCCTTATGCCCCTGCCTGGTGGGTTCACCTTGAGAGTAGTGATGCATTAGAGATAACCTCGCCTTGCTTGATCTCTTTCGATGGCATCAAACAGGGCCTGAAAATTCCCCTCCCCAAAACCATCGTGATTTTTACGCTGGATGATTTCAAAAAAGATCGGTCCAATCTGATTCTGTGTGAAGATCTGCAACAAATACCCCTCTTCATCTCCATCCGCCAAAATCTTTAGCTCCGCCAGTTGACGCATATCCTCGGTGATATTTGGCAGGCGCTCTGGCAGCATTTCATAATATGTCTCGGGAGTTTCCAGAAACTGAACTCCCTGAGCCTTCAGCTTGCGCACCACAGAGATAATATCCTGGGTTGTCATGGCCAAATGCTGAATCCCTGAGCCCTGATATTCATCCAAATACTCCTGAATCTGAGACTTTGGATCTGTGGGTTCATTGATGGGGATAATGATTCTGTTACAGGGTGACTTCATGACTTTTGAGACCAGACCTGTCTTTTCCCCACGGATATCAAAGTATCTGACTTCACGAAAGTTAAAGATCTTTTGATAAAAGTCACACCACTTATTCATATCTCCATCTGGGACGTTATTTGTGAGGTGATCAATCACCTCTAAGCCAAACCCCTGCGGATTCCGCTCATCGCTGATGTACTCAAAATCTCTTTCGTAGTTATCGTCACCATAGCGATCTATAAAATAGACTGCGGAGTCTCCGATACCATAAATGGCTGGAAAACTGTGACTGGCAGGATCATTTTGAATATCAATGGGCTTTGCCCCCCTTTTGACGGCCTCTTTAAAGGCCTCGTTGGCGTTCTTCACTCTAAAACCCGTGGCGCAAATAGACGGGCCGTGGCTCCCTGCAAACTGAGCGGCAAAGGTGCCGGGTTCTGAGTTAATGATAAAGTTGATCCGATTTTGCCTGTAGAGGTAGACTTCTTTCTTCCTGTGTTTGGCGATTTTGCGAAAGCCAAACTGCAAAAAAAGCTGTTCGAGAGCCTCAGGATCAGGTGAAGAGTACTCCACAAACTCCATCCCATCGAGACCAATTGGATTTTCCAGATTTGCTTTTGGTTCTGACACTGTTAACTCCATGTTAATTCCTCACTCCTTTTTGCTTGCCCTCCTTAGAAACCACGCTTTTTGAGCCGAGTCAAAAGGCTGGTGTAAATTATTTAAACTATTGAAATAACATACTTTTTTATGATATGCGATCCTGGTCGCCTTAGCCGTCGACAAGAGGCGAGGCAGGGAATATGATGGAAGCCTTGCTAAGGAGGTTGATCTTGAGTGCAAAACAAACCCAATTTTCATCACAAAAGGCAAACCCAGATTATCCTGGGGTCTTGGATATTTCGCCAGAGGAGCTAAAGGATCTCAAAGATCAGGTTCAGCTCATTGATGTGAGAAGGCCCGATGAGTTCACTGGAGAGCTGGGCCACATTCCAGGTTCTGAGTTGATTGTCTTAGACACTCTTACAGAGAGTGTTGACCGATTGGATAAGAACAAGACCATTGTTTTTATCTGCCGAAGCGGCGCCCGTTCCGCCCGAGCCAGTATGCTTGTCAAAGAGTTTGGCATTACGGACACCTACAACATGTGGGGTGGGATGATCGAGTGGAATCGCCTTGGCTTTGAAGTTGAGGGGCGCTCCTCTTGAGTCGGAAGGTCTACGTCAATCGCACCTTGAATTTAAAGCGC
>SKYF01000208.1 GCA_007128005.1 Bdellovibrionales bacterium | reverse complement strand
TACACTCTCAAATAGTGGCCTGAGAGCAGACACTGTAGGCCAGGATGCTCTTATCCTGTTGGGAGGACTCAGACTCAGCGACAACAGTCAGCTGAGAGATCCATCGACCCGAACTGTGAAGGCGAATGTGGTCTTGGATGACTCCCGAGGCAGTGCGAAGCTGGCCGCGAAGCCCTCTGCCCGAGGCATCCAGACTGTAACGCGCAATGGGTTGGCTGCCCTGATTGTGCAACTCTTCAGAGGGTTGATATGAGAAGCGGTAGAGGGGAACTTGTTCCTCCTTGGACATTCGAGTTCTCACCCCATACATGGTGCAAACAAGGCCTTTGTTGAAAAGCTCAGAAACTTGAATTGGCGAGTCGGCCTCAGCAAACAGCTCCTCTAATTCGCTGACCTGCCCGGGAGAGATATAGTCCACCTGGGCCCAGGCAAAAAAGTTGAGTGTCCATATAAGACCTATCAGTACGGAAGAAAACGTCATGGACTGACTTCAAGGCAATATCTGAGCCTGAAAGAGAGAGGGCCTTTTGCCTTCCGCAAGAATGGAGCCTAAGCTATTGAAATAAGTTAATAAAAGCCCAGCCAGGAGTCATTTCGGAGACCCCAAAAGTCCTTCTGCAGGAGTGCTTTAGGGTCCTGAAGCCTGAAAGTTTTACCAGCCCAGTGTCCCTTCTGGGCCTAGAGGTCTTTGGGGAAGTGCTCAAGAATCCAATTCCAGGCCGAGGCCAGAGCTCGGTCGGTGACCCTTAGCTGAGTGGGGCGATTCTGTCGATCGAGCTTCAGGGTTGTTTTCACTTCACTTTTGAGCCCCTCTTCATATTTGAGGCTGGTAAGAAGGTCAGAGTAGGGTCGCCCCTCCTCGTGGACCACTTGAAAGACGATGGCATGGACCAAGTATCGCTGCTGTAGGGACAGTTGATTGAGAGCTCGGTCAAAAAAACGGGCCAATTTTTCCTGGGCCGGAAGCTTGTAGAGATGAGAGGTTTTGGAGGTTCCGGGAAAGATCTGTGCTGAGTGAAGAGCATCGTGGAGTAACATTCCTACCGGAAGGTACTTTATGCCATCTACATAATTGGTCTTAAAAGACATACCAAGGGGGTGTATATTTGCCGCCAGCATCAAGTTGATATCTTCAAAGTTCAAAGACTCATAGGTGGGAAGGTAAAAGACACGGCCCCGCAGACCATCTGCAATAATCATGTCCGTCTCATAGAGTTCACTGATCTGTGCAGCGGAAGCCTCCAGATTTTTGTTGAGTAGGACTGGGTCTAGGATACTGCTGTCATTGGCCTCTTCAGGAAGAAGAGCTCCCTTTTCTGCAAAAAAAACCACAGCCCCAAGGGCCCGTAGGGTCTTCATATAGGGGTAGCCCTGATCTCGTAAATCCTGCAGGCGGTGGATCAGTGCACTGGCCACTTGCGGATTCTTAGGGCTTTGGGCCAACCTGTGGAGAGACTCCTCAAGGGCCGCGCTAAGAAGGGGTTCAGCCCCAAAGTCAGGGTTTTCTCTACCTAACTGTTGAGAACTCCTGAAGGTCTCAGCGTATAGGGCCCTTAAATTGTCATAGGCCAATAGGCTGCCCTGGCTCAATAGAGAAGAACAGCTCAAAGAGACCCTGTCCCCTTGGCCCCAGGCCACCTGTGGAGTGACTACAGCAAAGGCTGTGCTTAAGGCCAAGGCAAAAAGAGTGAAGGTGTTCTGTTTAATACCTCTCATGGATTAGCCACTCCCTGAGAGATCAGCCAGTTAAAAGAGATCTCGATCAGCTGGTCAATGAGATCTGGTCTCCGGGCTTGAAGGTGAGCGCCAGTTAAGGGGATCAGTGTTTTGGGTTCGGGAGTGGCCTCAATGAAGGCCTGAGTGGAGTAGGGGCTAAAGAGTTCGTCCTCTAAGCTCATGACCAGAAGATACCGTCCACTCTGAAGTTCGGGAAGGTGAACGACGGGGTCCACAAAGGCAGTCAAACCCAGAAGCAGACAGCCAATCAGGCTGCGCTCAGTGGAGTTGAGTCCAAGTATGTCTGTGGCCACCTTTGCCACCTCTCCTCCCGTGTAGGCAAATATGGTTGCGGCGACGTCCACATTCAGAAGCGAACTCAGGCGCAGACTCACGGGTAAGACAATTCCACCAAAGCTAATGCCGACGGCGTTCAGCCTGGCATCATCCACATAGCTTTGCTGGCTCAACCAAAGTAGCAAAACCGCCACCTGCAAGGGAATCCCCTTCAAATCCCGTTCAAAAAATCGCCGGAGCTGGGAGATGTCCACGCCAGGATACTGGTAAATGACAAGGATATTTTCACCGGTGGGAGGAATGCCCAGTAAGGTCTCTAAAGAGGAGTCAATTCCCCCCACGATCAATGTGGTGGGATAGGCTCGGTCAGGCTTAAAGTTTTTTGGCAAACGGAGGGCAACTTTGAAATCCCCCAAAGGAGCACTGGAGGTGATATGTCCCGACAGAATTACTTCCTGTTCGGCAGTTGTTGTTTCCCCTTCGCTCACAAAGCGGGGCTGAAAATCTTGAGGGTCCCCTAAGCTTCGGACAGCTCTTTGAAGAAGGACGTCCTGTTTAATAAACTGCGACAGCTGTCGGACCGGCAGACTCTGACATTCAGCCTGAGCCTGAGAGAGGTAAGGCCCACTCAGGGAGGTGAGCAAAAGACCCAGAACGAAGCGCAGAGGGTTGAGGACGGAAGGAGACATAAACCGAGAACTTAATGCGTAGAGTCACGAACGACAAGATTTTTTGGGTTTTTGAAAAAGTTGCCAACTTCCTAGGGGCTATTGACGCGTAGCAACTAAGGATCTACTATGACGTGCCATGTTAAACACCCCAAAAGAGTCCTCAATTGTTTGCTTCGCTTATTTCGTGGCCTTGGGGCTGATTTTAAACCTTTTTACGGCCTGCTCCTCAGAGTTCTCCTCACAAAAGCGTCCGATCAATGGCTCTGTGATCGACAGGGCCTACTGGCTGATTGACCAGGGGCAGACGGAGGAGGCTCTCAATCTGCTGGAGGGCTTGGATTTGGAGCGCTACGAGGTGCGCATGGCCACAGCGACGGCTCATATGGCTGAAGCTCGGGTCTTTGTCTCGGAGTACCTACAAACGGTCAGAGCTCTTATTTCTGAGCCCTTTCCTGAAAATGGCCGGAGCCAACGCCTGCGGACAGTCTTTCAGACATTGGCTCAAGACAACCCACAACAGAGCGACCAGATCCGAAGCCTGGAGATCTTTTTTGTGACCATTCATGAGTTGGTCGATGTATTTTATCGCTTTTATAGCATTCCTCTGCTGGATTCGAACCAAATGCAGTCTGTTGAGCGGGCTCTGGTGACTCTGTCTTATTCACCAGACCCCAGGCCTGCGGAAAGACTGATGCGCTCCCTGATCAGTGTCATCGTGCTCAAATACAATCTCACTGAAAAAAAGTATTTTCCTCAATCGAGTTGTTCGGCTCAGGCCGTAGATTACCTCTCTGGCTTGGAGAGCTTGCTCAGTGATATCCGCCTGATTTTGGTGGATCTGGTGGAGGGACTTCCCACGGTGCAACCTCAAATACGCGTAGCCCTGGAGAGATTCGACAGGGACAGGCCGGACCTTAATCAGCTGGCTTTGCACTTGGAGGAAAAGACAGGGCTAGATTGGATTGACTTTGAAGCGGTGATCATTGCCCTGATTGATCTACTTGTGAAAGAGTCCCGTGCAATGAGAGGTCTGCCATCATGCTGAGAGGGGAGTTTCCGCTTTGCTTGAGGGCCTGTCTGGTGGGCCTGATCCTTATTTCCTCTTCCCTTCAGGCCAGCGTGTCTCACCTTGAGCGCTGGGCCCAAGGTCACAGTGGAACCTCTTTCAGGGGAGATCATGTGCAGAGTTCTTTGGGGGCTTTGTGCTTGCACCTTCGCCCTCCTAAGGGCTCTCTGCCATGCCATCCAGCCGATCTGGCCCAGGGGGAGTCCGACAAGCCCTATTTTTTTACAACCACGGCCTATGCCGGAGGAGCTCTGCAGGAGATCTATGACTTTGATCAATACATTTCACAGCACAAATCCCTGGATCTTATTGAAAGTTTATTTTTTAAGCGAAGAGTGACCTGGGCTGAGGCGGCAGCCTCAATCCATGGCAGGTACGGGCGCTTGGGCTTGGCTCTGTCTCCCATCGAGGCCACCTATTTCTCTATGGCTCGAAGTGATTCCAATCCCCGTTTGGCCATTCAGGTGATGCAAAGTCGCAGTCTGAGGCTTTCCTGGGGTGATCAGATTGCGGAGAATGTGAATTATGGAGTCAGTCTCCGGGCTGTAAATAAAAAGTTCATTCAGGACGATCTGTTTTTGTTGGAGGCCCTGAGCGCTCCCGATCAGTATCTTCAGGTCAGAGAGCAGAACTCTTTTTTTGTGGAGCCAGGTGTGAAATATGGGGTTTATCAAGGGCGCTGGCCCATGGTTTTTTCTCTTTACTTCTCTCAGCTGGGCTGGACTGATAGAAAATACGAAGGTGCAAAGCCCTTGCCTGGATTTAATGTGGGCTCCTCCTTAGGGGTACCCGTTCCCAAGGGAGAGCTTCAGCTGGCCTACTCCATCAATCGCCCTGCCAAGGGTCGTTATCGTTGGGGAGATGCAGCCCTAGGGATCACCTATGAACTGGAGAAATCCTATGTGTTTGGGTCAATAGAGGACTCCAAATGGGGCTTAGGCTACGAGCACAGGTTTGATCTACTGCGCTTGGGCTTGAGCTACCAATCAGAACGCTTTCACGAATTTGCCTATCTGTCTGGAGAGCGGGGGCGAGAGACCAGTTTTTTCTTTAGTCTGAGCCTGACTCTATAGTTTCTGAAGTTAGCGTCTTTGAAAATGGCTCAGGTGGAGGGACTCGAACCCCCGACAAGGTGATTAACAGTCACCTGCTCTACCGACTGAGCTACACCTGAACATAGGGAACCTGTGAGCTTTAATAGTTAGGGAATTCTGGCTTTCTTGTCAACAGATCTCAGGGGGAGCTCAGGGGGTGAGACCCTTAAGGCTGAGGGTGGCCTCAACCAGCTGAGGGGACATAAAATAGCGGCCCGAAAAGTGGAAGACCTCAAGGGAGGGATTCAAGTGAAAGTCCTGGGGGTTGCCACGAATAAAGTGCACTCTCATCCACAGCCCCATGTCCTCTCTCAAGACGGGGTCTGCTGCCAACTGCTTGATCTCCAGGGTGCAGTGGTCGCCAAACCACTTCTCGATAAGAACGGAGTTGAGCTCCTGCCTTCCCTCTGCTGAGGTCCAAAACCACCGAAGACCCTCCTGCTCAAGGCTTTCCCCTGAGGCAAACTCCAGCTTTTGCACCCGAGTCTGACACCAAAAAAAGCGGGTCACTCCCTGAGCTAGCTCCCGTAAGGGCGAATCCTCATCCAGCTCCACTTCCACCTGTGGTTCAATTCCGAGCAGGGCTTCAAGGGAGCTGGTAATTCCCCCAATTTTGATTTTGTGAATGCTGAGGAGCACGAGAACAAAGGCCAGGATCAGAATATTTACTTTGAGAAAATAGCCCCAACTCATGACACGGAAAGTCCTTAAGGCAGTAGTTGGCGCGCCAGGAAGGATTCGAACCTCCGACCACATGATTCGTAGTCATGTACTCTATCCAACTGAGCTACTGGCGCCCGATTCCTGGGAGTTCTAGACATATTGTGGCAGAAAATCAAGCCTTCAGGCGACAGTTTTGACCAGAACCTCTGAGGTCGAAACGAGACGACGCCACGCATTTGAAAGCTCAAAAAGAAAACCCCAAAGGTCATTCAAATTGAGCCTGACCAGAGCTCACTCTCTCGCCATTGACGTAGACATGGTAGTAGATGGGCAGGGCCTTAGACAGCATGGCGTTGACAGCACAGTAGCGGGTTTGGCTTAAGCGCGCAGCCTCGGCGGCTTTTTCCTGGTCCAGATTGCCCTCAAGATAAAAGTGAATTTCCCCCTGCTCGAAGACATGGGGGTGGGACTCCTGGCGCAGTTTGACCTCCGCCTCTACGCCAAAGGAGGTGACCTCCTGTTTGTACTTTTTCATCAGAGCAATCACGTCCATGGCGGTACAGCCAGCCATGGCCATAACCACCAGTTCTTTGGGGGTGTAGCCCTGGGCTTTGCCTAAGGGAGGTTTGGCATCAAAGGCCAAAGGCTGTGAACCTTCAGCTTGAGCATCAAAGTGCATCCCCTCTGTCCACTTTAAAGAGACCTTCATCTTTTCCTCCTCGTTGGCCTCACAAACTATCAATAAAGCATTCCCCAAGGCAACTGGCCCTGCTATAGAATTTCATAGAGGAGAGAGAAATGATAAGAGAAATCATAAGAGAAACTTGGACAGCCTCACTCAAAGAGGCGCAGAAGGTACTGGAGCAGTTTCTAGCTCAGCCGGAGACTTTGGATCGGCTGGAGGCCTTTTCCCAAATGCTGATCGAGTGCGTGGAGTCCGGGGGCCGGGTCTTTGCCTGCGGCAATGGGGGAAGCCATTGCGACGCAATGCATTTTGCAGAGGAGCTGACAGGCCGCTATCGCAAGGACCGTAGGCCCATCGGAGCCCTGGCGTTAGGCGACCCGAGTCATGTCACCTGTGTCAGCAATGACTACGGCTTTGAGCATATATTTTCCCGACAACTGGAGGGCTTGGGGCGTAGCGGGGACTTGCTCATTGGCCTGTCTACCAGTGGGAATTCGAAGAATGTGATAATGGCCTTCGAGGTGGCCAAGGCCCAGGGGATCAAAACCGTGGCCCTGTTGGGCCGAGATGGAGGGGCTTTAAAGTCTGTGGCGGATTTGGCCATTGTGGTTCCAGCCCAGACATCAGATCGCATACAGGAGATCCATATCAAGTTGATTCACACTGTGATTGAGACCTTAGAGCGCAAGCTCTTTCCGGAGCACTATCAGGGCCAATGATTTCAAAAGTGACTCCCCTGTTGACGCTTTCTGTCCGAGCATTGAAACTTGATTTGAATAGACCCCTATGGCAAGGTTCCTGAGGTCTGCAGAGCCAAACTGGAAGAGTGGGTGAGTGGCTGAAACCGGCAGTTTGCTAAACTGTTGTACGGGGTCAACCCGTACCGGGGGTTCGAATCCCCCCTCTTCCGCCAAATGCTTCGCTCACCCGGATTTTTGCCGACAGGGGCAAAAGACAACGCCAAAAGGGTCAATGAGGGTCAATATATTGAGGGTCAATATTAGGTGTCCTGGGCTCGGCGATTTTTAGCTTTTAAACTCAACCCCACTCTCGGTCTGCTTTTGGCCTTTTTTGCGAGTCTGCTTGCTGGTCTTATCCTTCTTCTAATTGTGGGACTGGTTTTTCAAAAGCAGCGCCTGGAGTCCTGGCTCAATAGCTTTGTCTTGCATTCGGTCGAGGGCTCTCTGCCCGAGGGCTTTTACGTGGAGTCCCTGGAGTTGGGTTGGACGTTGAAATCTGTCCTCCTGTCTCGCCAAGTCCATCTTTGGATGGGCCTTAAGACCCCCTATGGACTCCTGCACAGCCAAGGCCCCATTAAGGCCACTCGTCTAAAGGGGAGCAGAGACTGGGATGTTGAGTTTCAGCCAGATTTCAAGTGGCGGTCCGACAAGAGTGAGGGCCAAGAGCTTCGCCTAGAGGGCTTGTTGAAGGTCATCTACTCTCCTGAGCTCAAGAGGCTTCAATATGCAGATTTTAGTATTCAAAGCAGGGGGTCAGGTGACCAAGGCCGACAGGATCTGCGCTGGGAGGACTTTTATCTCTCTGGACTTGAGCTCAAACTCTCCTTGCTCTTAAGTGAACCTAAGGACGAGTCGGGCAGTCTCCTTGAGGACGTCAAAGTGGATTTGAGTCTGGCTTGGCAGGATGCGGGGGCTCGTTTCGGATCTCATCGGGCAAAGATGGGGAAGGGCAAGTTGCTGGCTCACCTCGAAGGCTGTGAGCTGCGACTCAAAGTCCCTGAGTTGCCTTTTCAAGTGCAAGCCTTAGAGGAGGGGACCGGGGAGGGAAGATCGAGCTGGACACTCAACTGGCCTAAGGCCTGCTCTCTCAAGCCTGATCTGGAGTTGCAGGGGCAGTTTTATGATCTGATGTTTGAGTCTCTAGCAGGGGACAGGGCGGTGGCCTTGGCCGGCTTAACGACTCAGTGGAGCTTGCAAGATGCAGGCTCCGACACACTGCAAGTGGCTGGGACTATTTTGCCCGAGGAATTGGAGCTGCTCTGGGGTGACATCTACGCCTCTCCTCCAGTGGAGGCCTATAAACTTCACACCGAGTGGGATTTTGTTCAGAGAGAGGGCCTCAGGCTGAGTGAATTGAAATTGAGTCTAGAAGCCAAGGCTGAGGGGCGAGAGCCTCTAATGAACTTAACTCTAAGAGCTCAGCAGGCAGCAGCAGACCAGGGGTTGTGGCCAGAGGAGCTTTTGGGCCATTGGATATGGAACAGCACACTTCAGGAGATATTTGAGCTGATGCCCAGCTTTTCACTGGGAGATTGGCAGGTGGCAGCAAGCATCAGGGCCCAACTTAAGTTTATTTGGAGCCAAGAGGCTTTCAGGTGGCTTCACCCCTCCTTTATGGAAGTAGGAGAGATAGAACTCAGCAACTCAGGACTTCGACATCTATCAGAAAAGGGACAGATTCAGCTGAAAACTCTGAGTGGTCAAAGCGCTCCTTCTGAGGAGATGTCCCTACTGGGGCGGATCCATTGGCCAAGACTGCGTCAGCACAACCTCAAAGGGGCCTTGGGGCCATGGACGTTTCCCATTCAGGTGGACTTTCGTGCCCAGCAGATTCGCCTAAGTCCAGTTGATATGCCTTTGACTATGGACTCCTTGCCCCTTGAGTTGAGCCCACTCAAAGGGTCTGTAAGCTGGGGCGGGGCTTTGAGTTATGAGTTCAGCACAGGCCTGAGGCTTAAGGACCTGGATCTACAGCAGCTGAGTCACTTGCTCTGCATGGACTCTGAACTCACACCTCAAGCTGTCTTGAGCTTGGATTACCCAGAGATCCACCTGTCACAAAATCGCCTAATGGCTCCCGGTCAAGGTCGACTTGAGCTCTTCAGTGGGGAGGCCAAGGTTTCTGAGGTCTCAGTGGAGAATCTTTTTAGTGCCAATCCTACAACCCGGATGTCTGTACATTGGAATGACTTGGATCTGTCGGCCATTGGGGCCTTTACCAATTTTGGCGGAATGGTGGGGCGCTTGAGCGGACATCTTAAAGACTTGGCCTTTCGGGGCACGCTGGTAACCAACTACGACTTCAACTTTAGGCTCTTGCCCCTCAGTGGACGCTCTAGGCTTTATTTTTCTCGGCAGGCGACGGAGAATGTGGTGGATATTTTTGCCCGTGGTCAGGGCGTTTCAGAGGGACCCGTGGGAACTCTACTGCGTTGGTCGGGACGAATTTTTGGCGACTACGGCATTTTATATGCAGGGGTTCAGGCTCGCACCCACGGACAGTTTGTGATTCTGGAGACTTTTGACACCCCTGAGGTTTTGGCCAGGGAGCAAAGTCGGTTTTTGCTCTATGGCCAGCGCATCAAAATGCCCCTGTCCACCAAGACCTATCCCTTGATCTTGAGTCAGTCGGGCTGGGCGGGCTTTCTCACCTATTTTAAGGAAAGTGTATTCCAAATTATGGGCAGAGAGGACAAGGGGACAGAAACTGTCCAGGATTGTTTTGCCCCTTAGGGGAACTCGTAGTTAAGATATGAGTCAGGCAAGATGATCTTAGAAAAGGGAGGCTGTGTGATGAGATCTTTGTGGATTGTTTTGGGCTTAATGGTGGCGGCTTTTGGGCTTTCGGCTTGTATCACAGTGAACGTCAATTTTCCTGAGGCCGCTGTTCAACAGGCCTCGGATAACTATGTTCAACAGCTCTATCAAATGCAAAGGGAGGCTGAGCAGCGCCAGCAGCAGTCCAATCCGGAAAAACGCTCTCAATCCAATGGGGATGGGGCCTTTTACTTTCCGTCACTGGGGGATTTGCTGTGGCCGAAAGCCTATGCCGATCAGAATTTTCGCATGGACCACCCCTCTATTTCAGAGATCCAAAAACGCCAAGTGGATAGGTTGGCCCGCATTGATGGTTTTAAATCCAGAGGCTTTATTGGAGAAAGCGCCCAAGGTCTTCTCGTGCTAAGAGGCGAACCTCGACAGCTTGAGCGACGGCAAATTGAGGGCTTGATCGAGGCCGAGAACCAGGACCGACAAGAGCTCTACAAAAGAGTCCTTGAACTCAATGGTCTGCCCAGCGATCAGATAGCTGCTGTGGCTGCGCGCTTTGCCAGGTCCTTTCAAGATGCCTCCCCAGCCAAGACCCCAATTGAGGCCGTCGCGGGAAGGTGGGAGACCAAGCCTGAGTAGGTCTGAAGCTGAGTCGCCCGCCATCAATCTAGTTGGCGGGCGTAACCTCCACCAGGCTCAGGCCACGAATTCGAAACGTTACCACCGATAGTCCTGGGACCTCAAACCCTGTGTTCATGCCACCTATTCTGTAGTCACTTAGGTCTTTTGAATGAAGTAAGTTCTCGCTGAAAGCGTAGTTCAGTG
>SKYF01000141.1 GCA_007128005.1 Bdellovibrionales bacterium | reverse complement strand
TTATCATTCCAGAGGAGGACGGCTTCCACAGAGTGGATGTCTATGACACCAGGGAACAGGCTGAAAGAGCCATACAGGCCTTGCGGCGCAAAACCCAAGTGGAGCAGCAGGCCCGTCTGGCACAGAAGGCCCTTCAAGAACAGGCCCAAATTCAAGAGGCCGCAAGACAGCAGGCCGAAGAGGAGAGGCGCCGACGTGAGCTTGAGAGATTGGCCAATGAGGCCTCTTTAAGACAGCTTGAGCGTCTGCGACAAGAACAGCTGGAGCAACAAAGAGCTGAGGAAAGAGCGCGAAAAGCACAGGCCTTAAAGGAAGAGGAGCGACGCCAGCGCCGGGCTGAGGCGGCCCAATTGGCCGAACGGGCCCTGTCTGCCTACCGGAAGGGGGATTTTGAGACCTCAGAGGAGCTCTTTGGCCAAAGCCTTGAGTTGGACCCTGAGGACACCAGCCATCTGTTTCGCTATGGCGTCAGCCTCTACCGCAATGGGAAGCTAGAGCAGGCCCTGGTTCAACTGCGAGTGGCTGAGCCCGATGAGTCCAGAGTGAGGGAGAGGGACTACTATGTAGCCCTGATCCACTACAGACTTGAGGAGTACGAGCCCGCTCTCGAAAACTTTCAAAAGGTTCAGGGAGTGCAAGACCAAACTCTCTACCCCTCTTCGGCCTTTTATGAGGGCCTGATTCACTTTGGCTATGAAAACTTTGACCTTGCAAAAAAGGCCTTTGAGCGAGTCATTGAGAGCTCCGAGGACCCAAGACTTGATGAGCAGGCTGAAGAGTATATCCAGCGCATTGCCCGAGCTCTTCAGTTTAAAAAACGCCAGCAGTACCGCTGGTCGCTGTCTGGAACCGCTGGCCTGATGTATGACTCCAACGTGATCCTCGCCCCCGACAGAGCCTTTGTCCAGGGAGAGGCTCAGGATCAGGAGTCCCTGAGACTTCTCGCAGATGCCCAATTGGAGTACCGGGTGGTCTACCAACAGGCCCACCAGTGGAGTGCTCGCGTCTCTGGATTTGCCCTTTACAGTATTGAAGACGCCCTATCCATTGCTGACCCCTATCTGGGAAATATTAGCCTTCCCTATCTCTACAAAGGAACTTGGGGCCAACGAGGCTGGCAACTGGGTTTGACTCCCGGATTTGAGAGCCTGCTCATGGACCCTTTACAGACTGGAACCCCACAAAATATTCTCAACTCTCCCTACCTCAACGTGAATAACACTTTCACCATGAGCCCCAACTGGTTTGCGAGCTATATCTTTGAAATTCGCCAGGATATCTCTCGGCTTCAAGACTCCATCGGCGACGATGACTCCTCTGCAATGATGTACAAGTTGTCGACCAATCAAACCCTTCTATTGGACTCCCAAGGGCGTCGAATCCTAATGGGGAACTTAGGTCTGGTCTTAAATGATGCTGAGGGGAAAAACAGATCCTACCAGCGCGTTGAACTCGGGGCCAACTATCTGAGACCGGGATTTTGGGGCTCGGTGTGGATGCTCGGTTTTGCTGCCCATAAGCTCGATTTCCCAAAAGCGGAATCGGAAAGAAGCGACACCAGTTTGAGTCTAAGAACCTCTTTCAACAAACCCCTTTTGGACTGGTTGACCTGGGGGCTCAACGCCAGCTTCACCAATAACAAGTCGACCTCTCAGAGGAACAACTACGACAAGTTTACAGTTATGAGCACTTTGAGCTTTGATCAGGTGTTCTAATCCCTCAGCGCTCCAAATAGCTCTTCAAGACAAAATGAACCTGCTGGCCCGTTTGGGCCAGCGCTTGACCGTCAAGTTCAATTTCCTGATGTTGCATCAAAGGCCTCGAGAAAGACTCAAGTGAAGACAGATCGGGAGGCATCACCCCCTGCTGATGCAAAAGCTTTAACTCAAAGTGAACTTTCAACAAGCTCAAAGAGGAGCTCTCTGCACAGGCCCTAAGCGCGTTGCCCAACAGATCAAAGAGCTCCACTGAGCCTTCATCCCCTTCCTGACTCAACTGACTCACCAAGCGCAGAAAGTAAAAAGCCGTTTCCAGTCGTGAGTACTCCTCTCTAAGACCCTTAAAATCCTCCAAAAGGTGAGCCTCCTCAAGAAAGCCCAGTTGTCCTTCTCCGAGGCCAGAGGATTTTCTTCGAAAGTGCACTTGAACATAGTGAGTGGGCTCAAGAACCCCTCCCCCAAAACGTCTTTTGGACTTTAAAGCACCTCGGGCCAACAGATTCAACCGCCCCCCCCGCTGATCAAGACCCTGAATCACTAGGTCAGATTCCGAGTACTTAATCTTTCGCAAAATTATGATCTTGGCTGTATCCACCAAGTGCCAACTCCCCCCCTCCATCTGACTGTTTTTGAGGGCCCTGCTTTCGGCGTAGGTAAAACACCGCTCCCACCAGTCCCCAGGCAAACAGAGCTATCTGAAACACAGTGATCACCGCAGGCCCTACTTCTGAGCTTGTGCCCAAGTGAAGGCTAAATAGAAATAAAAAGGCCATCTGCCCCACGCCGACTCCGGCAGGCGAAAGAGGAAGAGCTGAGAGCATAAAGCCAATGGGAACGGCAAACAGATACGTAATGGGGGAAACCTCGCGGTAGCCCAGAGCCTGACCCACAACCCACATAAAAAACACCGCAACAAACTGGGCGGCAAGACTGATCAGCAGGGTCTTTCCTAACACCGGCCAATGGGCCCGATAGGCATGGACAGATTCGTAGAGGCCCAAAAATGTGGCCCCTGCAGGAAGACGCG